>JBAZOZ010000006.1:0-46774 GCA_041648455.1 Candidatus Pacearchaeota archaeon
ATAGGTTTCTTTTAATTGTGTTAGGAAAAATAAAATTTTCCGATAGTAATTTGAAAGGAGGTAAAAAGAAGAGATGAAAAAACTTTTAGTTTTTTTGGTGATGATGTTTGGGTTGATGGGAATTGTGATGGCTTCAAGTGAAACTCAGACAACAAGCGGAGATGTTCAAACTGCTGTTGATGCAAATGTTAGTGATACACTACCTTTTGGTTCAGTTGTTGCTGGACAAGATTCTAATCCACAAGATTCAGTGATAACTATTGGTGCAAACAATAATGTAAACTTACAGGTTGCAATGGAATTAACAATTAACACGGGTTTGCTATTCCAAAATATATTTATGGATCTTGATAAGAGTGGAACGTATGAAGATACAGAACAATTAGATCAGATTCTTTATTATTCCATAACAGATATAATAGGACAACATGACTTTCCAATTACAACGATTTTGAGAGTACCAACTGGATTTAATCCTGGTGCAAAAACGGGAGTAATAACATATACAATTACAGAATATATACCTGCACCGGTTTGTGGAAATGGAGCAGTTGAATCAGGAGAAACATGCGACGACGGAAATACTGCAAATAGCGACGGATGTTCTTCAACTTGTATAATAGAACCCTCAGAATAAAATGAAATCCTTTATTTTTTTTATTTTTTTAATATTAATATTAACAACCCAAGTCAGTGCTGTTGGATTTTCTCCGAGCAGTCTGACTTTTAATTTAAAACCAGGAGAAAGCGAATGTAAAATGATAAGCATAAATTCAGAATCAGAAACAATAACTGCCGAGGACAAATGGGCAGAAAACAAAAACGTCGAATGGAAAGTGAGCGAGTTCGACACTGACGCGAGTTCTCTTGGAATTTCAATTGATTATCCTAATGAACTTTCTTTAGACGAGAGAGAAGTTCAAGTTTGCTTGTCTGGAGAAAATCTTGGAGAGTATCACGGAGTTCTTTTGTTGAGAGAAGAACAACAAGGCAATTCAATTATTCAAATGGGAATTTGGTTGAAGGTTATAATAAGCAATGAACCAACGCAATCATCCTCGACATCGTCAAGTTCGGGAGGAAGCTCAACAAATTCTGGAACGGCAATTCAAACATTATCAGACAACACAACCAAGAATACACAACAAAAGCAAATTACAAATGAAGAAAATAAAAGCGAAATAGAAAATAGCGGAATTACGGGCGGAACAATTGGAGTAAGCATAATCAAAAATAAAATAATTATAATCATATTCACAACCCTACTAGTTATAGTTGCGGTATTTGTATTCATGAAGAAGAAAAAAGAACGAGAAAATTTTGTTAACTATGGCATTAGATAAAGTTAGAAATTGTATGAAAGAGAAAAAATGAAAAAAATTTTATTAATAATCATTGGAATTTTCTTAATTGGAAATGTAGTCGCATTGACGCAGATGCAAAATGTTACAGTAACAGTCTTGCCTGATAAAATTGCATATATAATAAAAAATCCAGAAAAACCAGACGGCGGTTTCCTGCAGGCATTTAATGAAATAAATCTAAGAGTGGATTTAATAGATGACAATAACATAAGGAATACAAACTTTTCTAATTACAGGGCAGTGTTTATTGGAGATCAAGCTTTAAAGAACATAAAATATATTCCTGAAATTCCAACAATCCTTGCAAACAAGCATTATGCAAAACAATTTGGATTTATTAACAAAGGAACAATTGTGCAATTAGCCTCTAATTCAATTTTAAGAATTAGAGAAGATTCAACAAAGACTAAAGTTTATGAAAAGCCCTCATTCAAACTTGGAGGCCCTAATTTATTTTATTATTATCTTCCTTATAAAAATACAGCAAATGTAACTACAATTGCGACAACTACCGGCGGTTCACAAAATCAGCGCGGAAGTGTTATTGCTTACTTATCTGAAGAAAATAATAAATGTTTCTTTGGAATTATAAAAACACAATTCTGGACTATTGATTCTAAAGAATTATTTAAGGACTGTGTTAACTTTGTTATTGCTCCTTAAATTTTCACCAGAAAAAAGTAGTAATAGAAATTTATAAAGGTGGTTTTACAATGCATATTTATGAAAGGGGTTATAATTTTATTATCATTCTTAATTTTAGTAAGTGTTGTTAGTGCTTCTTCTGATGTTGCTTATATTTTAAAAAATACGGCAAAGCCAGATGCAGGATTTTTAGATGTTTTCCACGAAATGGATTTGAGCGTTGATTTAATTGACGATAATAATATTAAAAATACAAATTTTGCAAATTATGATTTAATATTTATTGGAAATGAAAAAGTTAACAGCAAGTTAATACCAAAAAACAAGCCAGTAATTCTTGCAAATAAATATTTGGGAAAATATTTTAATTTTATTGATAAAGGAAACATAAACCAGTTTGCGTCCAATTTCCCTTTAGATGTTTTTACTGAAGACACGGATGTCTCTGTTTATGAAGTTTCTGAGTCTAGTCCAGGGAAAGTAAATCTCTATTATTATTACGTTCCAACGAAAAACAAAAAGCAGAATATAGAGAGCGTAGCGACGACAAATACCAAATATAAAAATGAACTCGGAGATGTAATTGCTTATTCTAACGAAGGAACGAAAAAATGTTTTTTCGGAATTGTAGAAACAAAATACTGGACGGATGATGCAGAAGATTTGTTCAAAGATTGTATTGAATTTGTAGTGGGAGGAGCCGTTCCTGGAAATCAAACTAATAATCAAACAGAAACAAACGAGACGATGATTCACGATGTTGGGATAAATAAAAATTATACAAACAGCATTAATGGAGTAAGAATTCAGGAATTAGAGAATGATTCTTATTTATTAGATGAAGTTTCGGAGTTAGTGTGCAATAAAAAATACAAAATAGATTTCAAAACAGAAAATCTCGGAGATTTTACGGAGAATATTTCTTTCTTAGGAATTTTTGGAAATTACAATTGGACAACCGACAAAAAAAACTTAATTCCGAGTTCATTCACAACCGCCGGTTCAAAGACAATTAATATTAGTTTCTCTCCTGGAAATTATATAATTAATATTTCTGCAGTGATTGACAATGATGCAAATTTAGGAAATAATTTTGCTTTTAGAAATGTAAAAGTTGTTTGTGGCGGGCAAAATCAAAGCCAGCAAAATCAAACACAAACAAATGAAACCTTAATTCATGATGTTGGAATTGTTGGAGATTACACAAACAGCATCAATGGAATAAGAATTCAGAATGATGAAACGAACCAATATCTGATTAATGATTCTAAATTAACATGCAATAAAAAATACATTGTAAGTTATAAAACAATGAATTATGGAAACTTCACAGAAAATATAATATTTACAGGGACGCTGGCTAATTTCAATTGGACAAGCACAAAAACTAATTTAACTTCAGGAACTTCTACAACTACAGGTTCAAAAACAATAAACATGACTTTCGTTCCCGGAAATTATGCAATAAACATTTTTGCAAATATATTTGGAGATAATAATCTTTCAGATAATTCTGCATCGAGAAACGTTGAAATTGTTTGTGGACAGTGAATCAAAAATTTTTACTGAAGAATCTAATAGAAAATTATTGAAGCGTACAGCGTCGATATTATAACATAGATATATTTATATCATCAATCTTTAGTAACAACATAAAATATATCCTAGGATGAAATAATCCTTAAATACCCCCTTAGGATTAATAAGCCATGACTAATAATAAGAAGTGTAATTTTATGATTTCAACGAAAAGAGGCAAATTTAAATTTTTAATTTTCACACTGCTCTCTGTTGCAATTATTTTATTATCTACACAATTTATTGCTGCTGCCGGACCAGCTAATGTAAATCTCGGAACAGCCGGTGATTTTGTTATTCTGGCAGAAACAAAAATCTCAACTACTGGAACCACTTCAATTGTTGGAGATATTGGAATTAGTCCAGCTGCTGCAAGTTTCATAACTGGGTTTGGATTATCATCTCCCCCCACTACATTCACAACATCTTCTTTAGTTACTGGAAAAGTTTATGCATATGACTATGACGTTCCTACTCCGGCTAAAATGAATACAGCTATACTCGACATGCAAACCGCGTACACCGATGCTGCAGGACGAACACCAGATGAGACTGGACGTGGAGCTGGAACTCTTAGCGGAGAGACATTTGTTCCTGGCGTTTACAAATGGACTAGCCCTGTAACAATAACATCAGATATTTACCTCACAGGTGGTGCAAATGATATTTGGATTTTCCAGATAGATCAAACTTTCAATATTCAGGCTGGTAAGAAGATTATTCTAATTGGTGGTGCACAGGCAAAGAATATTTTCTGGCAAGTCGCTGGCGAAACGACACTTTATCCAAATTCTGTTTTCAACGGAATTATTCTGGATCAAACAGGAATTGCTATGCAAAATGGTGCAACATTAAATGGAAAAGCATTGGCACAATCAGCGGTTACATTAATTGCAAATAGGATTATATTATACAACGGCAGCCTACCTCAAGAATATTGTGGCGATGGAATAAAGAACGGAAATGAGATTTGTGACGAGGGAAGCTTGAATGGGCAAGTTGGACACTGCAATACACAATGTACCGGAACTACTACTGTTGTTTGTGGTAATCATATTCTTGAATTTGGTGAACAGTGTGATGATGGTAATTTAAACAATAATGACGCTTGCAAAAATGACTGTACTAATAATATATGTGGCGATGGTTACATTAACCCGCTAGCAGAACAATGCGAATCTGATGGAGATTGTTCAGTAATAATAGGACAAATATGTAATAATATTTGTAGTTGTGCAATTTCTTCTTGTACACCTGGAACGACAATGTCTAGGCAGTGTGGACAAACAGACATTGGAGAGTGTTCTTATGGTACACAAACTAGAACCTGTGAAGAAGTATGGGGTACTTGGGGAACATGTATCGGAGCAGTCAATCCAGTGGGAGAAATTTGTGGAGATGGAAAAGACAATGACTGCGACAGATTGATAGATGAAGGTTGCCACAAACCAATCCCTGTTATGAATGACAATTTATTTATATTACTTGTAGCATCTACATTGATACTGGGACTCTACTATAGCTTCAAGAAATATGGTAGATAAGGAACTTGTAAAAAGATCAATATTTTTTATTTTAAAATTTCTTGTGATCTTTCTTTTATTGAGCTGGTTCTTTAATCTAAAACCAATAACTGATTTTTTCATAAACTTTTTTGTTTTGGTGATAAGAGGTTTTCTTTTTGTAATCGGAAAAGGAACAGCGAGTATAGTAAATAACGTAATTGTTGTTAATTCAATCTCTATGATTATTGTAAAAGAATGCACCGGGGTGGCGATGTACTCGCTATTCATTGCATTTGTTGTAGCATATGGCATCTCAAAAAAGACTTTCAAATACGGAGTTTTTGGCTTATTTATTCTAATGGGACTTAATATTCTGAGATTGTTCACTATAATTATCTCAGCCTTTTTTGGTATAAAAACATTTTATTTTGTCCATGACTTTCTTTGGCCCTCAACATTTTTTGTCTTTACATTGCTCGCAGTATTATTCTATATAAGGAAGAGCTCAAAATGAAACCCCTAAAATTTTTATTGGCGGCTGCTGGAATCAATTTAGTGTTATTTATATTTGTCTATCTGCAACCATTGAACCCATTAAGATACGTCATAGGATATATGATTAGCTTTTTTGTTTTTATATTCGGGCTCGGATTGAAAGTGAGTATTACTTCATCCAAAGACGCATACATCCTGGCCACAACAACCGGAACTCTAGAATTATATCAGACTTTCTATGAATTTCTCACAATCATATCTCTAACTATTCCTCTTTATCTAAATTCCTTGAAAAAACTATTTGAAAAACTAGCAATACTCATAGCCATAATGGCCGGCTACTATGTTTTATTGTACGGCACTACAATCTTGCTTCTACAAAATGGTTTCAAGGTTCCCTGGTTGTTAACTTTTATAAAATTTAATACAGAATCCTTCATGATATTCGCTTTTGGCTTGATTTGGTTCTTTGTAAATAAAAAAGAGATAATGAAAATAATAGATAATTTAGGAAGACACTAAAATGTAAATCTTTTTCTAGAGAGATTAAGAAATGATTTGAGTCTAATAGAATTTACTCCTTCAAATTAGAAGGGAGTCATATAACATAGATATATATATTGTAAATGCTTTAATATTATAGAGGAAAAAATGAACAGAAAAGGTGTAACAACTTGGTTGATTTGGGCATTATTATTTTTAATAGTAGCTATAGTTGCAGGAATATTTGGATTTGGACTTATTTCAGGAGCTTCATATACAATTGCGAAATGGTTAGCAATGATTTTTGTAATATTATTTATAATTTCAGTAATAGCCCATACAATAAAAAGAGCTTAAATATTTATCAGGTCTTCTTATGATGGTTAAGTGTTCTAAAAGATGGCACTACCGATAAAATTGAGAATTCATTAAGGGGGGCTAACAAATTCTACTGGTAACATTGTGAGATAATTGTAATATAAAAAATAGTTATGTAAATTAATTTCATCAAGAAAGAGTAGTAGTATAAGTTTAAATAGAAAAGGAAAATAGTAAGAAAATGAAAAAAGGTGGTGTGAGTGGGGGAATTGTACTATGTATGATTGTTTTTATGTTTGTTATCCCGACGGTGTTTGCTTATGATGTTGCTTATATTGCTAAAACGTCTGGGAATGTCGATCAAAATATAGTTAATGTTTTCAAGGAACTTAATCTCAGCGTCGGCGTTGTTCTTGATAAAAGTGTAAGAACGACGGATTTTTCAAAATACAAACTAGTTCTAATTAGTGACAATATTCTAAAACAGACCGCAAAATATTATGATATATCAAAATACAAAACAATTATAGTAAATAGAAATTATGGAGAGGAATTCGGATTAACTGATAAAGACGGTATTTCGCAACTCGCATCTAATTCTCCGTTGGATGTTATATATGGCAATTCGCTAATTCAAGTTTATAATTCGGCAGTAGATAAAAGAGGAATTGCAATACCTTATTATTATTTAGACAAAGAAAATATTCTTGAAGGTTTTCAGGGCGTTGCACAAACATATAAAGGTGGAGATGAAATTTTGGGTGATGTCATTGCAGTTGCAGAACCGGGAGCAAAATTAATTAATGGAAAAATTACCAAAGGAGAAATTTGTTTCTTTGGAATTGCTAAATCAGATTATTGGACTCCTTCTGTAAAAGAGTTGTTCAAGAAAGAATGTGCAGGATTTGTAGCAATTGATGTTGCTTGTAGAACAAACGAAGAGTGCAACGATCAAGATACGCATACTTATGATTATTGTGCTAATCCAGGAACGGCAAATAGTGAATGCAGGCATGAACCAATCGTATGTTTAAATAATTTAGAATGTGGAACAAATGGTTTTACTGGAAATAATTTCTGTTCTGGAAATAATATAAATAGAGATTATATTTCATATGTTTGTAATAATCCTAGAAGTGTAAATAGTTCTTGTAGTTTTTCCAGGGCACCAAGATTAATTCAGCAATGTGTTGATACTTGCAGTAATGGGCAGTGTGCGAATATAATATGTAGAAATAATCAACAGTGTGACGATAATAATTCAAGTACATTAGACGAATGTTTGAATCCCGGAACTACCGCAAGTTCTTGCAGACACACTCCAATAAATTGTGCTTCCAATTCGGATTGCGGGTTTACTGGATTTGTTGGGAATGAATTTTGCAGTGGAAGAAACGTTCTTAAAAATTTCCAAAATGCAACTTGTCGTAATCCTGGACAATTAACGAGTCATTGTATTATTGAATCAAACCCCCTAACAATTAACCAGTGCCAATATTCATGTTCTAATGGTGCTTGTATAAGATGTAATTTAGATTTAGAATGTAATGACAATAATGTTAATACTATTGACAGATGTGTAAATCCAGGACAGTTAACGAGCCGTTGTTCAAATGAACCAACTGGAAACATAAATTGTACAAGTGAAATTGGTTGTGGTGCAGATGGATTTACAGGAAATTTATTTTGTCAAAGCAATAATGTTTATCAAAATTACCGAGATTATTCTTGCAATTTTCCAAATACACTACAAAGCTTCTGTTCAAATAGTGTAAATGCAAGGCTAAAGCAAGTTTGTCAATATGGATGCAGCAACGGAGTTTGTAATGGACAAATAATATGTTCAAGTAATTCTGAATGCGGGACTGATGGATTTACTGGAAATAATTTCTGTTCTGGAAATGATGTTAAAAGAAATTTTGTAACATACACATGCAGCAATGCTGGAACTACACAAAGTTCTTGTTCAAATTCACAGTCGACTAGATTAGTAGAAAGTTGTAATTATGGATGTAGCAATGGGGTTTGTAATAGTCAACCAGAATGTTCTCAGAACAGCGATTGCGATGATGGAATTTATTGTAATGGACAAGAAATATGTGAAAATAATACTTGTGAGAGCGGACAACAAATAAGTTGTTCTGGTTTAGATCTGCCTGCTATTGGTAAGTGTGATAATGTCCCCGATGGAAATCCATTTACATTTGATAGTGCAAACAGAATTTTTGGGGTATGTAATGAAGAATCAAATTCTTGTGTTCGAGGGGAATATAACATCAGTCATGAATTAATTATTGGAAGGTGTGGTGTCGAATGCATAGTTGATGCTAATTGTGATAGAAATGAATATTGCAGCAGCGAGTATAAATGTGAAGAGGAAAACAATAATGATGGAAGTCATAGTGGGAAAAATTTAGAATTAGTATCATGTAATCCGTTATGGAAATGCGGAGATTGGAGTGAATGTGCCGATGGTATTCAAAGAAGAACATGTGAAGATACTAATCTTTGTGAAATTGCTTTTAACAAACCAGCAGAAGCCCAGGGGTGTTCAGTGCAATTGAATAGTATTATAGAATCAGTAAAAGTTAAAGCAGGATTTAATTATTTGTTTTGGCTTTTGATTGGGGTTGGGATAATCTTCTTATTGATAATTGTTGTTTTAGTTATGAAGGGATAAAATAAAAATGGAATTAGAAGACGAATTTTTTGGAGAATGGAAAAAGAATGTTGAATTTCTCGAACAGCATAAAGATAGATTATCTAAAATCTACGACGACAAAATAAATTTAGTAGTTGAAAATCGAAAGGTAATTGATTCGGGATATGATGAGATTGCACTTGCAAAAAAATATATTCCCACTAGAAGAAAAATATTGATATCTTTGTTAAACCCGCCGGTTCTTGAGTTTTCATCGCCAGAATTTGAATAAAATATAATATCAAAAATCTTAAATACTCTTTTTTCTCTCTAATTTTGTAGACTAGGTCAGCGGGTTAGCCCTCCGCTATTTGCTCGCGGGCTTTAAGCAGACTACGAGAGGGGCGTGATGAAATGTCCAAAAGTCCTTGTTCGGACGTTGACGTTTTGTCCGTTTTGATCTTGTAGTTGCGAAATGGGTCAGGCCTTGATCGGAGCAGCCCTAAACAGCTATTAAGATGCTTAGCGGGTCACAAAACCGAGGAAGAATAAGGGTAGCTTATTGGGTTTTTCTGAGCAAACCTCTTGCGTCTACGCTTTTGTTTGGATATTTTTTGATAAATTAATTTACATAATTGAATATAAATTTGCTCGCAATAAATTACTCAAAGATATAACTCATAACAGACATTCGTCAAGTTATTCGTTTAACAAAATTTTAATACATTAACAATCTTCTCGACGAAGAAATCTGCGTCTAGCGATTTCATAGTCAAGGTAAATTTTACGAAGTGCTAATGTTAATTGAAAAACTTGGTTCAATATTTTCAAAAACTTATTAAACTTGTTTTTCTTCTCTCCGTGATGGGGAAGGGGCGTATCTTTTTATGGGTTTTTGTCGTAGTTTTAATAATTATATTATTAGTTGCTAGTGGAATTTTTTTAACTAAAAAATATAATCTATCTGATAAATTCGGAATAAGCGGGAATGTAGTAAAATACGGCACCTATCAAAATGAGGAAGAAATTACAAAAAAATTTTCAACAATTTATGCGGAAGGTCTAAAAGATGGTAAAAAAACCTATTTGGTTTTGGGAAACCAAAAAGAAATAAAAGTTCTAAGTTATGAGGAAGTTTCTCAAGGCAAGATTAATCTTCTTATGGAAAACAAAGAACAAAAAATGGACGTTAAAGAAAATAGATACAGCCTGACAAAAATAATTCCAAAAAATAATAAAGTTGAAATTTTAATTAATGAAAAAATATATGAATTTGAACTTAAAGAAAATGAAAATATTTATTTTATAATCAGCGAAGATGTTATAGTGAAAGATATTAATCATTAAACAAAATTATATATCTTTCCCTAAATAGTTAAGGCGCAGGGAAATATCAGCGTCCTTAACTATAAATAAATGAGGTTTCGATGGTAAAAAATAAAATGGGAAATAAGCGAGGGCAATTTTATCTGCTTGCAGCGATAGTGATAATTGTATTGATAATCGGGTATGCGGGAGTTTCAAATTATCTTAAGAAAAAAAATACAACAAGAATCTATGATGTAAAGGAAGAGCTTAATATTGAGGGAAAAGATGTTTTGGAATTTGGAATTCTTAAAAGTGAGGAAATAAGTTTGAAAATCAACGGAGTAACACAGCAGATTAGCGGAGAAGAAGCAATAATTAAACACTTTATTACACTTTACACAACCTATTTAGAAAGTATTGGAGAAAGTATGAATATTTATTATGTTTTTGGAAATCCAACCGAAATAAAGGCATATGAACTTGTCGACGTAGAAACGGGCTCATTCATCTTAACCATTGATGGTGCAACTCCAATAACAAATAATATTATTAGAAAATCTATTCAGGAACTTAAAGAAAGTGGAAGTTACACCACAGAAAATGGAAAAGTAAAAGTTAAAATTGGAGAAAATAATTATGAATTTGAATTAAAAAGCGGAGAGAATTTTTATTTCATAATATCTCAAAAAGTCGGAGGAGAACAGTATGTTGAAACAAATTAAATTTAAAAAAGGATTGAGTGAAATTGTTGGTTATGTTTTATTAATTACATTCGCTGTAATAATGGGTGCGATAGTTTATGCTTGGATGAGCTCTTATGTTCTTACTGAAAAAAATGAGTGCCCCGAAGATGTTTCTTTAATTGTTAAGTCATACACTTATAATTGTTTCACACCACAAGAAAAACTAACGATAGAATTTCAAAATAAGGGGTTGTTTAATATTTCCGCATTTAAAATAAGAGGAAGCACAGACGCGAATAAAGAAAGAGCGACAATTGAACTTTCTCAAGATAATGCCCCAACAAGTTATTACATTTTTCAAAAACCATTGTCGCCAAACGGAGAATCACAGAAAATGACAATAGATTATGATAAAACTCCAAGTGGTTTAGATTTGAAATTTGTTGAGATTACTCCTTATATTTTTGAAAATGGAAAATCACATATTTGTACAAATGACATGATGAAACAAAATATTGAATGCACCCTCTGCACTGATAGTGATGGAGGAAAAAAATATTTTCTTCAGGGAATTGCAAGAGATGAAACAAGCACCGGAACAGACATTTGTGTTGCTAATATTTTAACTGAATATTTCTGTAATGCTGACCACGTAGTTTCCGAGGAGCAAAACTGCGCGGAATTTCCTGGTTCTGTCTGCACTATCGCCGAGGGAAGATGCACCATACCTGTACCTTAATTAAATAAAAGTTTAAAAAATATAAAAACATAAAATAATATGTCTCAAGATAGGAAGTTTTCAAAATGAATAAAAAAATAGGCCAGAAAAAAAGTTTATCTCCTGTGATTGCGACAGTTCTGTTAATTGCTATGGTCATAGTTATTGGATTAATTGTTTTCATGTGGATGAGGGGAAGTGTTAAAGAAGTTATTTACAAATTCCTAGACAAAAATATTGAGCTTTCGTGCGCGGATGTTAGTTTTGATGTTGAATATTCTAATGATGGTGCAAATGGAAATCTGTATGTTGTAAATAATGGAGATGTTCCAATCAAAGATTTTAAAGTTCAGGTAATAACAGGAGGAACAAAAACAAGTTTTAATTTAAATAGAGAGGGAATTATTTTTGATGGAATTCGCTCTGGAAATGGTGAAAATGTTGATGTCAATGGGCAGAATATAGAAACTGCCGACGAGATTTTAGTAATTCCAATATTAGAAGGAAGAACAGATGCTGGAACGCAAAAATATTATGTTTGTGATGAAAGATACGGAGAAAAAAGATACATAACAAGTCCATAAAAATTATCTAAATTTATAAGGTTTTTAATAATTCAAAAAATGGTGAAGAAAGTAACTCGCGATTTAAATTCGGTTATTGATATAAGATGATAATTTGTCCAAAATCAAAACGCTCTGCTCACGCTTCGAATTTGTTATTTAATTCAAAGATAGTAAATTCAAAACGTTCGTTATCGACGGTTGTTGCAACACTTTTGATGATATTATTAGTTGTTGTTGCAGTTGCGATTGTAAGCCAGATTATAATTCCAATGGTGAAAAAAGATTTGAGCAGTGCTGGAAATTGCTTGGACGCAATTGGAAATGTTCAGTTTAATACTAAATACACTTGTTATACAACACCTCCACTAAAAGTAAAGTTAAGTATTGAAGTGAAGAAAGTTAATGTTGATGGATTTGTGATTAATGTTTTTGGAGCAGGAAATGCAGAATCATACACAATAAAAGAAGGAAATACGGACACTAGTATTAGTATGCCTGGAAGCCCAAATATTATACTTCCAAAAGAAAATGAAGCAAAAACTTATGAAATTATTTTAGATATGAGCGATATTCCAGAAACAATCACACTCGCTCCAATTGTCGGAAGCGAAACTTGTGAAAAAAGTGATCAAATGATATTGGATAAATGTTCGACAGTATAAAATTCAAAATCCTACTCGGCCATTGGAAAGTCGATATAATAATAAATGTTTGTTGCTTTCCAATATCCTCGCTGCGCCTGCGCGCAGAATGGATTAAGGATACAGAAAACAAAAGTTTTCTGTCCCATTCAAATCAAGAAGATTTGAAGGTTTTGAATATACAGAAATTATGGAAAATAAAAAATTTTCCATTCCATTCAAAACAAGAAGTCTTGAAGTTTAGGAAAAATTTCTGTCTCTCAAAAATAGGAAATTTTTAAGATGATAAAAATAAAAGGACAAGTTTGGATTGAAACTGTAATTTACACCTTAATAGCGTTGGCTATGATTGGCGCGGTTTTGTCTTTTGCCAAACCAAAAATAGAACAAATGCAGGACAAATCAATTATTGAAGATACCGTCGAGGTTTTGGAAGAAATGAATACAATAATCTTGGATGTTAGAAAAGTTTCAGGAAATCAGCGAGTTTTTGATTTGGGAATAAAAAAAGGTTCGTTGACATTTAATGCAATTAATGAGAAAATATCTTTTGAAATAGAAAGCAAATACAAATATAGCCAGATAGGAGAGAAAATAAAAAGTGGAAGCGTGGAAATTTTAACCGAAGAATTAAGTTCAAAAAAAAATTACAAAACAAATCTAACTCTGGATTATTCTGGCTCTAATTATGATTTACAATTAAAAGGAAATGCAGAAGAAAAACAAATAACAAAAGCGTCGTCGCTGTATAAAATATATATAGTGAATAAGGGGAAAGACGCGACAAGCGGTAAAACAATTTTGGAGTTTGAGATTGATTAAATTTAAAAATCTTTAACTCATTCGCTTTTTACAAAGCGAAGATTTTAAAAATTAAAAAGTGTTCTTAATAGGGGAGAAGAGAGGATGCAAAAAGAAGAAAAACAAGATATTCAAAGTTATCCACGGGTTGAAATAGATTTTTCTCCGAAAATTCCTCCGCTGAGACTAATAAAAGACAAGACAAAAATAGATATTAGATATGCCCTCATAAGTCCATTTGCGTTTGCACACATTCATTGGGACGAAAAAATTTCTGAAGTTCTTTATAATGTTGAAGAACCGGTGTTAGATGCTGTAGAAAAAAATCAAAAGGAACAAATAATTAATGCGATGAGAGATATAATTGATTTTGATATTGTTATCGAGGGCGGAAAGGATATGATTTTAGATTATATTGATAAAAAATTCAAGCTTTTGGCGATTGAACTTGGAATAAATATTGGTTATGAATCATACAGAAAAATTTATTATTATTTATGCAGAGATTTTATCGGCTTTAATGAAGTTGAACCTTTGCTGAGAGATTATTTTGTCGAGGATATTGAATGCAATGGTGTTAACACGCCGATTTATATTGTTCATAGAAGATATATTAATTTGAAGACAAATGTTATCTTTAAAAATCAGGAATATCTGGCTAGTTTCGTAGAAAAACTCGCACAAAGATCTGGAAAATATATTTCTTATGCAAATCCAATTTTAGACGGGAGCCTGCCCGACGGAAGCAGAATTAATGCTACTTACACTCCAGATATTACAAGCCGGGGCCCAACATTTACTATAAGAAAATTTACAAAAAAACCATGGACTCCCCCGCAACTTATAGCGTTGCGTACACTCAGTCCAGAAATGCTTGCTTATCTTTGGCTGTTAATTGAATATAAAATGAATATTTTAATTACTGGCGGAACAGCTTCGGGAAAAACAACATTGTTAAATGCAATTGCTTTTTTTATTTCTCCAGAAGAAAGAGTTGTTTCGATTGAAGATACAAGAGAATTGAATCTCCCTCGAGAAAACTGGCTTCCAAGTGTTGTTAGAAACGCAATTGGCTTGGAAAAAACGGGAGAAATAGATTTATTTACACTTCTTAGAAGTTCGTTCAGACAAAATCCTGATTATGTTATTGTTGGAGAAGTCAGAGGTAAAGAAGCATATGTTTTATTTCAGGGCATGGCTTCGGGGCATTCTTCTATTTCCACAATTCACGCAGATTCTGTGGACACGGTTATAAAAAGACTTGAAACTCCCCCGATAGACCTTTCTCCGACGCTGTTAAATGTTCTTGATTGTGTCTGTATCATGACTCACGCGATAGTAAACAAGCAAGAAACAAGAAAATTGAAAGAAATTGTTGAAATTATAAATGTGACTCCCGACGGGGTGGCTTTGACAAATACCCCTTTTGTTTGGAATCCAAAAGACGACCAATTTTATTTTAAAAAGAACAGCAAAATATTTGAGAAGATTGCAAAAAGATATGGATTAAGAATAGAAGAGATTGACATTGAATTTAGAAGAAGAGTCCAGCTTTTGTATAATATGTTTAATTTGAAGATTTTTAATTTTCAAATAGTTCAAGAGATAATAAATGAATATTACAAAAAACCCGAAGAAACGTTGAAGAAATTTGGAGTTGTGGGATAAATGGGTTCTATTTTCCTTCACACCATTCACAATTCTTCGTCGGACAATTGGAGTTTAATAATTTAATTGCATTCTTCCAAATCTTTTCTGCATTATCAACATCAACTTTCATCTTTTTTAATTCAGTATTAAACACGACTTCTCCCGTCGGCATTACTTCTTTTGGAATATAAAATAATAAAAAAGCAAAATCTTCTGTTGGGTGATTATTTTTTCTTAATAAAAAATTATAAATGTCTAATTGATTTTGATAATGTTCATGCGTGTCGTCTTTGCATGGATAACCTCTTGTTTTATAATCAAGAACAATAATTTTCTTTCCTTTACCTTCAAAATCTTTTTTCTTTCCTGATTTTGAATGGTGCTCAGAAACTTTTGTTTCTGACACTAATAAATTATCTACGGCTCCGTGCAATTCATTTCCTTTTTTATCTATGAATGAAATTCCTTTCCAATTATTTTGCCAAACTTTTAATTTTTCTTTATCGTTAAATAATTTTAGATTCTTGCATTCTCCATTATTACATAATTCGGGGGGCAGTTGATTTTTATCTCTGAATTTATCAAAATGAATTTTTAAAATTCTGTCCATCCCCGACGGTAAACTTGGAAATATTCCTGCTGGACGTTTCCAAACATTATGCTGTATTAGCCAGAAACAGCGGGGGCATTCTTGCATGAGGGAAAGTGATGATGGGGAGAGTTTGAAGGTTTGAAGGGACATTTTAAAGATTCAACTTCGCATTTTTATTTCCCAAAACGATCTGTCCAGAATAATTATTCCATAGTGAGCTTGCAATTGTAAACGCTTCTGGACTTTTTTCCTTGATAACCTTATTAATATTCTTTAATAAAGCATTTTTTGATTTTTTATCAGCTTCGCTAGAGGTATTTCCTTTTAAAATTGATAATGGTATAAGATTAGAAGGGTCAAAGAATAGAAATGCTATCTTGTCTCTAAGAGGATTACCAATCCAATTAATATCATAATAGAATTCAAAAGGAAGATCATATCCAATAAAACACGTTTCTTTTCCAAGTTTTACAATAGATTTTCCTAAAGAATATCCAGCATCACATGATCTAGCATAAGTTATTTTCTCGGCGAGTAAATAATCATTTTCACCCTCGACCAAAATTGGTTCATCTTTATTACCAAATATTTTTGTTTCAGATCCATGTCCATTCAAAAACACAAAATTAGATTGAACATTTTTTAAGACTTTTTCAAATTCTTTTTTTGAAAGGTCTTTTCCTTTTAATTTCTTTACAATTATAGATCTTTTTTCTGCTATCTCTATAACTAATTTTGAAAACTGTGATAAGTATTCCGTAACTAAATCAGAATTCGGTAATGTAATTATCATTATTTCTTTCATTCTATAGAAACTAAAGCTTTGGTAATTTCTCCATTGGCTAAAGATCGCATAAAAGTTAGATGGGACTTTATTATCTTTTTCCCTATTTCATCCCCCTTCTTGACCCGTTCTATCATTTCTTCTTTTGATAAACTTCCGTGAGAACCAATAGAAAGCCTTAAATTTGATGAGACTTGGGCATCAATTCTGGCTATGACTAATTTTTTTATTTCTTCATTAATTTCTTCGTTTTCTTTTTCTTTCATATTATACCTGTATCAATTAGTGTTTTTAAGATTTTTCCCCCTAATTGAGAATTATTTTTTATCTCTCTATAGGCAACATTCCATGTGTAGGTTTTTCCGTCGACAACAGCAATTATATCGTTTCTTAATTCTTCAAGAATGTCTGCATAAATGCGAAGAAATTTAGCCCGTTTGTTTTCCATGATTAGGTATATTCTTTGATGTTTAAATAAGTTGTTGATTTATTTTTAGATTTCCTCAATAATCTTTTCTCAACTTAATCTCTGACAAAATAAGAATCCCATATAAATTTAATTATTGGACCAAGACTCGCAATAACAAAAAAAAGAAAAATATAACTTATCCAAAAATTTGAGTTGTTAATAAGTTCTAATTCTTTAATAAAAGTATAAATTCCAATCAAAGCGAGTATTGCTCCAGTAAATGCAATAATTCTGTTAAATTGTTCTTGACGCTTTTCCTTTTTTCTTTCTAGAAGAAATTCTATACCCTTATCTGTCAATTGAAATATATTTACTCTTTTATACTTCCCATTGATTATTAGGTTATTCCTTTCTAAATATTCTATTAAATGAGTATATTCAGATTCTCTTTTAAAATATTTCTTCTTAAATTTACCAGTTCCTCCGGGTTCTTCTGCATAATGGAGCAACTCTAAGAATTTGATTACGTTTCTTTCAAATTTTTTGCTCATTTCAAACTCTCCTCAATAACTTTCTTTTCCTCGTCGGTAATTCCATATAACTTGTAAACTTCTTCATCAATTTCATAATCAACAGCATCAATTTGAGATTTCAATCGTTCTTTTTCATGTCCTATTGTTTTCTCTTTGTGATATTTCTTCTGAAGTTCAAGCATTTGATTTACGAGAGAAATGATATGTTTTTCTTGGGCGGGGGAAGGGAGACGGATTGGGATTGAACCAATAAAATTAGACGAATATTCGAAACAATTACCCATTTTTTTAGCATTTTTTCTTGAATAATTTTCTATAAATTTTGAATTCAGAATCCCAGTCAAATATTTTAAACTTATATCTTTTTTTATTAGAGTAAGAACAAAAGTAGTTGTTAAAGTTACAAATCTCTTATCACTATATGCAAATTTATTATGTGTAGACCTATAATAAACATAAATTTGTTCTTGTATATTTTCTGAAAATAAATCCCCATTATATCTAACAATTTCATACCATTTTAGTCCTTCTTTTTGAACAGCATATCTTTTTTGTAATTCAGATTTATGTATTTCTAAGTACGCTTTAATTTTTGGATATTTTGAGATATCTATCCCCCTTTTTGTTTTTATTAAAACTTTATCAGATAATGTATACCTATATCTATCAATTGAAGAATCATTAACAATAGAATCTATTAACTCGGGTTCTAATTTTAATTTATGGACTGAGTTTTTATCAATCACAAATATCTCATCTTTACCTGTGGCTACTCCCTTACCAATATTGCATATTTCTGAAAGTTTAAGACTGTTAGAGATAGCTTTTTCTTCAAAAAGCCAAGGAGAATTATTTTTTCTTTCTTGATTTCCTATTAGAAATTTATAGTTTATTTTATCTAATGATTGATGTATTAGACTTTGATTAAGAAAATCATTTACTTTTTTTTCATTAGAGAGTAATCCATATAGAAAATTTTTATTTTTATTTTTATTTTTCTTAAATATTGTAATACAAGTATCTACATTAGCATCTCCAAATATCTTAATACTTCCAAAATCAATAATTTTTTCTATTTCATAATTTTCAAGAATAAATTCTCTTAAGTTATCTGCATAATGAGACTTCAAAAAATAATTTGCGACTATTACCCCAAGATAGCCATTTTTCTTTAACAAAAAATTAATTTTTTCTATGAATAAATAAAGTATGTCTGCTTTTCCGCGATATGATTTGTAATTTTTTTCAAAAAAATTAATTTGTTCTTTATTATCAATTGTTTGCAAATTAAAATACGGCGGATTCCCGACGACAACATCGAAACCCCCGTTAGTAAAAACATCTTTGAATTCAATTTGCCATTTGAAAGCTCTATCAGAAACTTTTGGGTCATCAATTAAAGAATTCCCGCACTTAATATTATTTTCAAGATGAGGTAAAAGCATTTTTCTTGTTTCTTGTCCTTCTTCATCCAAGATTTTTAAAAGTAAATTTAATCTTGCTAATTCAACCGCCTTCTCATCTAAATCAACTCCATAAATACAATTTCTCAAAATTTCAATCTTTTGTCCTAAACTTAATTTTTTAATTTTCTCTTTTGTTTTTTTAAATAATATTTTACTCCCCTCTTCTCCTTTATTTAACTTATCTTCTATTACATCACAAATTTCTCCAAATGCTTTTACTAAAAAACTTCCAGAACCGCAAGCAGGGTCTAAAATATTTACCTCTAAAATTTCATCAATTGGTTTGTCTTTAATATATTCATGAACAGTATTTTTTACAATATAATCTACAATATAGGATGGAGTATAATAAATTCCCATCTTCTTTCTTTTTCCCGACGAAGAATCCAACTTTACTCTCTTTTCAGTTCCAGCTAAAATTGTTCCAAGATACTGTTCATAAATGGAGCCGAACAAATCTCCTGGAATTTGGTCAAATAAATATCTCTCTTGATTTCCTTCACATCCAAAATATAAAGTAAGAATAACTTTTCTCAAAACTTCATTGGAGAAAGCTCCTTCTTTTTCTAATAATCCTGACTCAAATAATCTTGAATCATATTTATTATTTAATTCTTTAAATTTTTCTAATAGATATGAAAAAAGTTGCAGTTTTGTTCTTTGTTGTTTAACATCACTTTCTAAACTTCTAAGATAATTCATAGGCTCTAATCCTCTATCTTCAACACTTCTAATAAAAATTAATCTATCAATTAAAATTTGAACAATCTCATCTATCTGCTCTTTTTCTAAATAATTTTTCTTTGATTTTAGTTCTTTAGAAAGCCAGTCTCTTATTTTTAATAAATCTTCTAATATACTCTTATCAATCGGCTTGTTGATTTTTTCATCTTTTGCAGAAAGTAATTTATTTATCTCTCCTTTTTCAAAACTTTCTTTAGATAATAACCAAAGAATATCAAATTTATCTAAAAATTCTTCAAAACCAAATCTAAAATAATCATTGTTAATTTTTAATAAATTCTTACTAATGCTTTTTATATTCGATAAAGCATGATAAACGCAGATATATTTAAAATTAGTTAGAACAGCAAATTTTATCTTTCTATGATAGGCATAAGAAACAGCTTGTCTTCCTTCCTCTTCCTTTAAGGATACATTCGTCTTTTTTGCTTCAACAACCAAAACTTCTTGGTTTCCAGATTTTAGAATATAATCTGCTCTCCCTTTTAATACTCTGGCTTCGCTTAAAATTTCAAATTTTCCCCACCCTAAATATTCTAAAAGAGGCGTAATAAATATTCTTTTTATATCTTCTTCAGGCATAGAGTCTAAATGAGATTTTGGTATCTCTGAAAATTCTTCAACCAATTTTTTTATCTTCTCTTTTGCTTCCTCTTTAGTAATCATAAAACCATAAATAAAACCCAATTTTTAATCTTTCCTACTCTCCCCCCTTCTTCTTTTTTCTAAGGAATATTTAAGATTAACAAACAACAAGTTTTTATAATAATATTTCTTTATTCTATGAATGGAAGAGGGGTCAAAAAGAAAAATTTCTGAAGAGATTGCAAAGTTTTCTATACAATTTGAAAAATCTAAAAATCCGGAAGACAAGAAATTAATTAAGAAACATATTGAAGATTTGAAGAATAAATTAAAAAAATCCGAGGAAGTTTTTGGAAATTTGAAAAAATTTAAGCCGTTAAAAGAGACTAAAACTGAAGATGTAGGAAAAGAAGATAAAATTGAACGAAAGAAAATAGGAAATTTTCTATCCCATTCAAAACAAGAAGTTTTGGAGGAAAAAAGAATAGATAAAAGCCTTCAAGAGGAAATTTTAAATTCAGATATTCCGGAAGAATTTAGAATTGGGGGAGCGGAAGATTTGGAAAAACTGACTTTGAAGAGAATAAGAAAAAAAAGCATAATATTGGAAACAAAAAAAGCAAAGAAAGCCAGTGATTATGTCAAGTTTTCGAGTAATTTATTTTCCAATATTTCTAGAACGTTGGAGAAAAAAAGAATGTTTACGCCGCTCAAAAGAGATTTGATAAAAGCAAATCTTCAATTTATTCCTGCAAGTTATATTTCAGTTATTTTATTTACCACCCTATTATCTCTCATTTTCAGCATATTCGTTTTAATCTTTTTTTTGTTCTTTAATATAGGAGCAGAACTTCCAATTATAACTTTTGTTGGGGGCGAGCTCTTTAATAGATTTTTAAAAGTTTTTTGGATTATATTTGTTATACCCTTATCTACTTTTTTGTTTATGTATTATTATCCTTCGATGGAAAAAAAATCCGCTGAAGATAGAATAAACCAAGAGCTTCCATTTGCAACAATCCATATGGCTGCTGTTTCTGGCTCTATGATTGACCCAACCAATATTTTCAAGATAATAATAGCGACGGGAGAATATGAATATCTGGAAAAAGAATTTATAAAATTAATTAATGAAATTAATATTTATGGCTATGATTTGGTTGGTGCCTTGAGAAGAAGTGCTTTTAACAGCCCGAGCAAAAGACTTTCTGAATTGTTTAATGGGTTGGCAACAACTATAACCTCCGGTGGAAATTTGCCTGGATTTTTTGAAAAGCGTTCGCAGTCCTTGCTTTTTGAATATAGATTGGAAAGGGAAAAATATACCAGGTCGGCTGAAACATTTATGGATATTTATATCAGCGTCGTAATTGCGGCTCCGATGATTTTAATGCTTTTGCTTATAATGATGAGCGTAAGCGGACTGGGTATTTCTCTGGGAGCAAATATGATAGCATTAATTATGATTTTAGGAGTTAGCCTGATTAACATTTTATTTTTAACTTTTTTAAATTTAAGACAACCGGCTGCGTAGAAAATTCAAGATGAAAAAAATAGGAAGTTTTTTGCCTCTTAAATTTAGGAAAAGTTCAAGATGGAAAATAAATTAAGAGGATTCAAAATTCGGGCTACGCTTTCGCGTAGACAAGGTTAAAGATACGGAAAACAAAAGTTTTCTGTACCATTCAAAACAAAAAGTTTTGAAGGTTTTGAAAATATAGAAAATCTTTCAAATTTTCTATCTCTTAAATTTCCAAAGAAACAAGAGGAAATTCAAGAAAATGGAAATAAAAAAATTTAGGAAAATTTTTAACCTCCATTTTGGAGGGAGAAGATAAAACCAAAATGGAAATAAAAAAATATCATTGGTTTGGAATTGTAGTTTCTTTAGCTGTGATAGGATTTTCTTTTCTTGTATATGGAACAAACTTATTCTTTCTTCTTGTTGGAATTGGAGTCTTGATTGGTGTAAGTCCGTTTGTTATTTCTTTAATCTATGAGTCAAAAGTTGATTTGGAAAAAGAGGAAATGTTCCTTGAATTTGCCAGAAATTTGGTAGAAAGTGTAAAAACAGGGACGCCAATAAGCAAAAGCATAGTTAATGTCAAGAATAAATCCTACGGTGTACTGAGTGAAAATATTAAGAAACTTGCAAATCAGATTACAATTGGAATTCCGTTGAGTGCTGCATTACAAATATTTTCGAAGGATGTAAATAACAAGACAATTTCCCGTGCTTTAACTTTAATCGGGCAGGCGGAAAAAGCCGGAGGAGATATTGGTGAAATTCTCGAGGCTGTTGCTGGAGCGGTGAGCATGTCGGATAAACTGAAGAAAGAAAGAAAAGCCGCAATCTCAACATTAGTTGTTCAAGGATATATTATATTTTTTGTTTTCCTGATTATAATTTTAGTTATGCAATTCAAAATATTGCCTATGATTTCCGGAATTGCGAATATAGAAGGCGGGGGAATACCCGGAATTTCTAGCGGAGGAGCCAATCAGTTTGATCAGGAAGCTATATCAAATTCATTTTTGTATCTGCTTTTGGTGCAAGGATTTTTTTCTGGATTGACTATTGGAAAATTAGCAGAAGGAAATGTCAAGGCGGGAATTAAACATTCATTTGCATTGATGCTGGTTTCATTTTTAGTCTCAGCTGGTGCGAATTTATTTATGTAAAAATGATGAGAAAAAAAGGTTCACATGTGGGGGTTGTTTTATCATTTGTTATTTTTGTTGTGTTTCTCGTATTTTTATTTTCAGCGTTGCAACCCGCATTAAAAATAGAAAAAGATAAGGAAGCAATTCTGGAATATATTTCAAATTCAATAATTGAATTGTCTTCGGAGAATATGACTATTGAAAATATAAACTATACCGTACAACTACCCAATCCTCCGGAAAAACAAATTGACTGCGCAGGTGTTTTAGATAATTCCCAGACAGGAGAAAAAGTGATTGTAAAAAACATTGCAGATGGAATTGTTCCATATTCTATAATTGGGGGGAATATAATTATTTATGATTTAAAGCTGGGAAAGAATTCCTTCAAAATTTATCATTCAAAATCAATCATTGACCAATCATCAGCAGGCACATGTGAAAGAACAACAAGCGACTATCAAATTAATTTTATCAACAAAGAAACAATTATTTCTATTTCAAAATTTAGCGAAATTGCAAACAGAAATTATAATTCTTTAAAACAGGAGTTGGGAATTAGCCAAAAAGAAGATTTTAGTTTTAGTTTGCTAAATGCTGATAAAATAAATATTACTGAAATAAAAAATATAACTATCACTGCAAATGTTTATGTGAATGAATTTCCTGTTTTATATTCAAACGAAAATGGAGAAATAAAGTCAGGTTTTATAAATGTGCGGGTTTGGTGATGAGAAGAACCAAGGTTCTTCCAACTCGCGACTTCGCACGAGAAAGAATAAATGAAAATACTCTCTACCACTAAATCGCTTACACACTATTTCCTTTCCTATGCTGTGTTGCGATACAAAAAATAAATTTTCTGTTCCATTCAAAACAAGAAGTTTTGAAGGTTTCCAAATGCCTCCGGTGAAATCGCGTATTAAAAAAGAATATAAACTATATTAAAATAAAATATATATGCTAAATGGAAAAAGAGGATGGATACGAATTGTTGAAGCGTTTGTCGCAATTCTTTTAATCCTTGGTGTTTTGTTAATTGTCATAAATAAAGGATACATCGGAAAAAAAGATATTTCAAAGCAAGTTTATGATGCAGAGATTTCTATTTTAAGGGAAATTGAATTAAACGATAATTCCAGAAAGGAAATCTTATCTTTGACTCTTGACGAAAAAGGAGTTGTTGTCACAGAAGAAAATCTTCCAAATATTTATCAAACAATAATGGAAAGGTCTCCAGAATATCTGGAGTGCAATGCAAGAGTTTGTGAATTAGATAAAATTTGTATCATTGAAAATATAGACAAAGATGTTTATGCACAGGCAGTGGCTATTTCTGCAACAAACGAAATTTACAAACCAAGACAATTGAAATTATTTTGCTGGGTTGTTTGAAAATCGTGAGATTTCTAACTCATAAAAATTTGCAAGTTTCAGATTTAGAATTAAGCAATCCTTAAACAAAGATGAGTAACAACAGGTCCGTCGGTGCATGAGTTTTCCTCTACTGCGTGCCCATCTCCACTATCACAATCACTTAAACCAGTATCTATCCATCCTGCAGGACAAGGATAAACCCATTGTGATTGAAGAGTTCCCGTTGTCCACGATGTTTTACAGGTTGCACCTAAACAAATATTTCCATCTTTCTTTACACTGAAATACGAACTTGCTCCATTGAAGATTTTAAAATTTCCAGAACCATCATTTTTTAGGGTAATTAAATTGTCATTATTATTTTGTCCTCCACGTAACCAAAGAGTTCCAGGCAAAGGATTAGTTGCTCTAAAAGTTCCAATTCCAACTTGGTAAAGAAAATCATAACTATCGCCTGAAAAACTTCCTGCACCTACTTCGCTTGCGTCATGGCCCATAACTGCAGGGTTTCCACCACTGCCGCCTGCATTATACGCGCCAACAGCGACAACACCGACGAGAATTATTAATAATCCAATAATTGCGTAAGCATGCCTCTTTTCAATATTCAAAACCAGCTTCATAATTTTTGTAGTGAAAGGTTATTTAAATATCTTTTGATAATTTAAGTTCAATCTATAATTAACATTAGCACTTCGTGAATTGATTACTCAAAGTTCGACGTCGTCAGAACTTTTCGCTAAAAACTGATATCGCATAAATCCGAAGTTTCTTCAACTACAAATTATTAATCGTGTTAACAATCTACTACGGAGAAATCTGCCGAAGGAGATTTCATAGTTTAAATTAATTCAAGCAACTTGCCGCGAGCAAATTTATTTTTAAGTTAGCAAATTTACATTACAGATAATAAGAAATGTCAAGAACCCTCGGAATAAATTCCTGGGCGTGTCTCGGGTTCTTGAACACCCCAAAAATTGTTTTTGCTTTCTCACGGGTTAAAACAGGGAGTTTACGCAAAAAACAATTTTTGATGTATTAAAAGAATTATCCTTTCCAATTAATTATTGGCTGAATATGCTTGATAATTTTAACACTTTTTTTCTGAGCATTCATTACATCATTTATATTTTTGTAAGCCATTGGTGCTTCGTCTAAGGTTTTTTCTGAAATTGTTCCACGAATTCCGAGCATGCTTTTTTTGAAATCTTCCATAGTTATATTTTTCTTTGCAGATGTTCTGCTAAGAGTTCTTCCTGCTCCATGAGATGAAGAATTTAAGAATTTTGGATTTCCTAATCCTTCAACTAAAAAAGATCCGTCTCTCATATTTCCTGGAATTATTCCTCTCTCGCCTTTTTTT
The DNA here is from genome assembly GCA_041648455.1 of Candidatus Pacearchaeota archaeon. Classification (GTDB taxonomy): domain Archaea; phylum Nanobdellota; class Nanobdellia; order Pacearchaeales; family GW2011-AR1; genus JBAZOZ01. Next base: position 25,914 of record JBAZOZ010000006.1, read on the forward strand.
GCCGGAGTCGCGCCTTTCCTGTGAATATATTTTCCATCTTCAAGAACTGCATGATTATGATTTTTATTTGTCCATAATTCTGTTTTTAACTTCTCGCCAAGAACTTTTTCTAAAACTTCAATAATTTTGTAACTCATTTCCATTCGATTTAACAAAGCATACTCGAGTCCAAAATCTAAAATATTTAGGTATTCTTTTCCTAACTGCGAATTGACGTCGAGGGGAAAGGTTTTTTCATAATCTGTTTTACTTCCAGAAGCTTTGATCATATATTTTGTTGCTACTCTGTGCCCGATTCCTCTGCTTCCTGAATGAATAATCAGCCATAATTCTTTTTTGTAAAATCCTAATTCAATAAAATGGTTTCCTCCGCCAAGAGTTCCTAAATGTTTTTTTGCTGTTGATTTTAAAAATTGCAAGATGTTTTTGTCATGCTCTCTGGATTCAAATCTTTTCAAAAGTTTTTCAAATTCTTTTTTTGTTTTTTCTGTTATATTTGATTCCTGATTATATTCTCCAACTCCCATTGGGATTTTCATGTTAGCTTCTGTATAAATTTCTTCAATATCTTTTTTGACTTTCTCAAGAATATTTTTTCCTTTAATTCTAACTGCAATTAATCCGCATCCAATGTCAAATCCTACCCAGGCTGGAACAATCTTTCCTTTGGTTACTAAAACAGCTCCGATTGGCGCTGCATAACCAACATGCGCATCAGGCATAAGTGCTGCAGTTAAAACAAAATCCTGAGAATAACAATCTTTGAATTGCTTCAAGGCTTCTTGCTCTGTATTTAAAGAATAATCAAATATTTTCTTTTCCATCTCACTTAATAGCATTAGAAACTTATAAATGTTATTTTTATAGAATAAACATTTATAAAATCCATTTTATTAATATCATAATGAAAGATAAAAATCTTTCCTTATCTAGTCAACGACAAACTGGAAGAAAATTAAAGTCATTGACTATAAAAGAATGAAATTAGAAAAGGGTGTGTTAGTTTGCAGTTTTCTTTTAATGATTTTATTAGGGGTTGTTAGTGCAAATAGCTGCGGAGTAAAACCAATAAGCCAGTGCACTGGAATATGGAATCATATTGTTTTTGAAATGTCGTCAGATGGAAATGCACATGTTCAATCTCCAAATGCAGTGAGCGATTATCAATATGCTTTTTGTTGCGATTATCCTGGTGATACGACATGCACAGCATCTAATAAAATAATAAGAATGTATTCTTTAACAAGTTCTGCGACAAATTCGCACGCAGAAATTCCCGATAGAACTTCTCCAATTTATACAATAGATGCATGTTATACAGATTTATCCTGTTCATCTGTGAATGCGGGCGTGGCTTGTCCGACGGGAAAAACTGAATTATTAAGTTTGTCTGCAGATACAAATGCGCACGCAGGAATACAAGGAGCTTACACTGGAGCGAATGCGAAAAAAATTTGCTGTAATGCTGTGGAAATCCCGCAACCATGCACTTTAACTGAAGCTAAATGGATGAAATCTGGAACTGAAATAACAAGTCCAATATCTGAAGGAGACACAGTTTCATTATATCTAACTGGAACCGCGGCATGCAGTGGGAAAAGTGTAAATTTTAAAATCTCAAAAGTTGGGGGAGGAGATATTGATACAATAAATGGAATCGTTTTTTCTGGCTCAACAATTACAACAAATTGGATAGTAAAATATCTCGAAGCGGGAGTGGATAATCTTAATTATGTCTTTAGAGCAACATTAATTCAAGACTCGACATACAAAGATAGTGGTTCGTTAGCTGTCAAAAAAGGAGTTTGTGGAGATAATATAATACAAACAAATCGAGGGGAAGATTGCGACCCGCCAAGTCTTATTTGCGACGCCTCATGTCATTATGTATCTTCTATAACTTCTTGTTCTGATTATGAAAGTATTGATATATGTAATGGAAACCCAAGAAACGTGGGAATATATGCTGGTAACAATTGGGAAGATTATCAAGATTTCTGCCAGAGAAGAACAAATGGAACTGGATGTTTATGGAATTCGGAAGGAGTGGTTGGAGAAAAATGTACACAAAAAACAGAATATCAATATCATCCAGATAATCCAGAAGTGTGTGTAGAAATACACCCATCTTGTTCATATACAGAATCAATTGTTGGGGGTAATTGTGATAGTCAAGATATTATAACAATAAATTATGTATTAAATACACAACAATCGGTAGGAAATTGCACACAAACCTATTCAAGAGATGTTCCGTGTCCAGAAACGAGCATGCTTCCGTTTTTCGGATTTTATCAAGTAATTATTAGTTCTATAATTATTTCAATAATTTATGGTTTTTTGATAGTTAAAAGAAAAATTCAAAGTTCAATTTAGTAATTAGGAAAAAAGAGATAAAGATGAAAAATTTTTTGAAATTCGTTTCTGCAGGATTTATGTTTTTAATATTTGTCAATCTGTCTTCTGGAAGTTTCAACGTTGGCAACTATTCTGTTCAAAAAATTTATGGTCCAAATCAAACAATAATCGGTTGGATAAATATAAGTTTTGAAAATGAACCAAGTAATTCGGTTTTCTCAGACTCTTTTGGAAATTCAATAAGTTTAATTGATTTATTAAAAAATTCTTCGGGTTATAGATATACTTGCAATGTTTATGGATGTAAAATGGATTACAGCGCAAGCAACAGCCAAACAACCAAAAGTTTTTCATTAAATAACAACGAGAAAAAAATACTCGGGTTCAAATTAACTGGGAGCGTAAATTCTATAAATTCTATAAATTTTAATATAACAAGCAATGCCGGAGTATCATGCAACAACCAATTGGAAATGGATATATTAAACGACGGTGTAATTGACTTTATTAACAACAAATCATCTACTGGACTTTGCAGAAAAACTTACGGCTGTTTTGATGAATCGAAAAATTTGGAAATATATAGCTTAGATTTTACACCTTACTGCCAAAAGATGGAATTGGACCGCGCACCGGGTTTCAAAATTGGAGCGTTGATTAAAAAAGATTCTGGAGCAAATAGTTTGAGAATGTCTTTGTATAAGGGCGGTGAAAATATAGAAGAAGGAAACTGCAATTTAGCCGATCCAGCAAATTCAGACTGGCAGGAAATTTCTTGTGATATTAATTATTCCACACTGGAAAAAGCAGAATATTACGTCTGCATTTTATCTGAAAATTCACAGGGAGATTACAAATTAAAAGGATATAGTGATTCTACGAGCAAATGCGGTTTTCACGGAAGACCTACGACAACGGAAGTTGCATCTTACAAGATATTTGCACAATCAAAAAATTTTGATTCTATAGGAAATTTAGCAGTTAATAATCAACTTGCTAACGGAGATACATTAAGCGCAAAAGCCCAGGAATATGTTTCAAGAACATATGGAAATGGAATTGATTGCACTAGCGGATGCATAATTCCAATCGCATTTAAATCTGGCTACGACTCTGTTCAAAATATTGAATTAAAAAACTTGGAAATAAAATATGTAAAAACTTCGGGGGTTGTAACTGAAACAAACTTTTATGATTTGCAAGAAATTCCCGCAAAAATTAATTCCGATTCCTGGATACTCTCATTAAATGGAGGAAAGTTTTATGTTCCATCCGAATATGGCGACCAAAGTTTTGAATTAAAATTAAATAATGAGGAAATTCTTTCAGAGGATATTTCGGTTGAGAGAGTTCCAGTTATTAGTGATTTATATCCCTTAAAAATTCCTGCAGGAGTTCCTACAAAATTCAGAATTAACGCCTATTCCGTCGACGGAAATTTAACAAAATTTGAATGGAATTTTGGAAACTCGGAAACAAAACAAACTTCAGTTGATTTTATAACTTACACTTATAATGCAACGGGAAATTATAATCTGAAAGTTAAAGTTACGGATAATAATCAAAAAAGTTCTGAAAAAATATTCGAAATTATTGTTGAATCTCCAAAAAATTATATTAATTCTACACTTGAACAAAAACAAAAAAACCTCGAAGATATTAAAACCGAAATAAGAAGCTTCTCTGCTTTTGAACAAAAAATATTAAATGGAATTTTAGGAGTAAATAATCTTGATTCAAATCTGACTAATCTGCAAAGGAGATACAAAACACAGGTAAACACAGATAATGAATATGTCGCCTTGGCCAGAGAAGTAATTGGATTTAGCGTTCCTACAAGTATCTGGAGAAGTAAAAGCATTGATTCTGTAATATTTTATCCCAATGTAGAAAATATAGATTTGTCGTTGATAAATGAAATTGGAAGAGGAAGTTATGAAACAGACAGGTCCGGCATTTATCAAAATGCAATTCTTGCATGGAATCAGGAAAAATTAAATACGAAAATCAATTTTAAGGAGATTTCAATTAAATTCTCGGAGAATCAACAAGCAGTGAAATTTTTTAAATTTACAATATCGGAAAAAGAGAATTCAGAAAAGGAAGTTTTCTTTGTTCTACCTAAATTAGAAAATTTAGAATTTGATGGAAATTATAATGAAAAAGAAAAAGGAGATTACGAGTATATCACAATTGAAAGTTTTCCGAAGATAATTACATTTTCTACAACTGAAAATGTAGATTTTATTAATTTGGCTGCGTTCACTTCTCCTTCCTTGAGCGAACTTTCTGTAGAAAATACCGGGAATGACGTCGAAGAACCAAAATTTAACTGGGTTATATTTATTATAGTTATAATATTATTAACTGCAACTGCAATTGTTGTTTATATTTTTATGCATCGATGGTACAAGAATAATTATGAAAATTATTTATTCAAAAATAAAAATAATTTATATAATCTTATGAGTTATATTGACAAATCAAAAAGAGAGGGAAAAAGTGATTCTGAAATTCATAAAAATTTGAAAAATGCAGGATGGGACTCTGAACAAACTGGTTATGCGATTAAAAAATATTCTGGAAAACAAACAGGCATGTTTGAGATTCCTTTTCTAAAAATTTTGGGCGGTATGGAAAAAAACAATCAAACGCAAACTGGAATTGATACAAGATTTGGACCTGAAAAGACAATGGGAAGAAAATTTTAGTATCAATATATTAAAACATACAAAACTTTAATAAAGGTTTTTTACAAATAGATGATATGGTGATAAAAATAGTAACTAATTTTTTCTCAAGAATATTTTCAAGTATGTTTAGGAATAAAAAGGACATTAAACTTGGATTTTACGGCCCGCCGAATGCCGGAAAGACCAGCTTGGCTAACAGAATCTGCAAGGACTTTACTGGAGAAGAGATTGGAACCGTGAGCAAGATTCCCCATGAAACTAGAAAGATTCAATTTAAAGAAAAAGTTGAAATAGAATACAAAGGGAAAAAAATTACCTTTAAAATGATAGATACTCCAGGAATTACTACAAGAATAGATTATGAAGATTTCTTAAAATACAAAATGAATAAAAAAGATGCAAAAAAAAGAGCGAAAGAAGCTACGCAGGGAGTTATTGAAAGTATAAGATGGCTGGACGATATGGATGTAGTTGTCGTTGTTTTGGACGCTACGGAAAATCCCTACAACCAGGTAAATATCACCATTATTGGAAATTTAGTTGCGAGAAAAATACCTGTTTTAATTGTTGCAAATAAAATTGATAAAGGAAAGGCGGATATAAAGAAAATAGAATCTGCTTTTCCAGAATATGATGTTGTCGGTATAAGTGCAAAATATGGAAAAAATTTGGAGGAATTTTATGAATCGGTATTTAAACTTAGCAAGAAAATTTAATTCGCCTTTTAGGGCGAAGACACTAAAGATAAAATATTTAGGGACTTCCAAAAACAATGTTTCGGAAGTTTTAAAAATTAAAATATATTTTAGAGTATATAAATGAGAAAATTCAAAATCCAACCTGCGCCTGCGCGCAGAATGAACTAAGGATACAGAAAACAAAAGTTTTCTGTCTCGTTCACATGGAAAATATGAAAATCAAGAATTTTCATTCTTACAAAACAAGAAATTTTGTAAGCAGAAAAGTTTTCCATTCCTCAAAATATGGGAATTAGAAATTCCCATCCTTACAAAACAAAAAGTTTTGAAAGTCAGGAGGATTTTAAGGAAACAGAAAATTTTGAAGATGAAAAAACCAGAGGTTTTTACTTCATTAAATTTAGGAAAAATTTAAGATGAAAAAAAGAGGAATTTTTTTACCTCATTAAAAACAGGAAATTTTTAAGATGAAAAAAAGAGGGAATGATTTTGGGAAAATAAGGGGGTTTTCAATTCAGTTTTTACCTTATTCTGAAATAAAAAATTTGAACAGCAACGACCGAATTAGAAAAATACTTGATATTATATTCGCAAATAATATTTTAATTTTGCAAGGAAGATTAAGAACCGAGGAAGAAGCAAGACTTATTGGGGACACGATGGTTATGATCGGACGTGTTAAAAATTTCAAGGGAATCGAGCTTGCAGTTATTTCTGGAAATGGCGATGAAGGAATTTGGGGAAAAGTAAAAAAAGGAATGGCAAATGCCTTGTCCGGAGGAGACATGGGCGCGATTACAATTATCGGTCCTGCTACAATAGTAAAGGAAATGAAAAGAAATCCGAAAAAAATAGAATTGTTGTTGAATAAATAATTATAGTTTAACCTATGCTTTTAAGAACCTGTATAATAACATAAATAAATATAATGGCTACGATTATCTTAATTAAATCTAATAAACTTATTTTGTGCTTTTTTGTCTTTTCTTTTTAACATCTCAACATCCTTCTTTATACAGCAAAAATTGTTTTTTGCGTAAACTCCCCGTTTTAACTCGTGAGAAAGCAAAAACAATTTTTGGGGTGTTCAAGAACCCGAGACACGCCCCGGAATTTATTCCGAGTGTTCTTGACATAAGTATTCTTTGTTCTGGGATAAAGATTGCTAATTCAAATAAAGCTAAAGATACGATTGAGAAGAATATTGTGGATATATCTAAATTCCATTTATAATTTCCAATATCTTCTAAATACATATAAAAATAAATGGTTATGGGGTTTTTAATAATTATTATATATCATTATTTATCAAAAATATTAAATACTCTTTTGAATTATCTTCTCTATGCCAATGGCGTCTTCCAATTATGTCATTGATAATTAAAATATACCAAAATTGAAAAATGCCGATGACACTTTCCAATTATGTCATTGATAATTAAAATATACCAAAATTGAAAAATGCCACACCAATGCGTTCATTGCAAGAGAATTATTCCTGCCGGGAGCAAAGAGCTTCTTGATGGGTGCGCAGATTGCAAAGGACATTTCTTTTTTTATATAAAAGATGAACAGCTTCAGCAACTTGAAGAAAACCCAATTGAGATTCCACAGGAACAGAAAAAAGAAATTGAAAAAGACATACGGGAAATGGCAGGAATCATAGAAGAAACTGCCCCGGTAATACTGGACATTGAATCTGTCAGAGTTGTTGGAGAAGGGAAATTTGAAATTGACTTGGTAAATTTATTCAATAAAAATAGACCCTTGATTTATAAAATTGAGGAAGGAAAATATATAATTGATTTATCTTCGACATTGAAGCAAAACATGAAAGACATAAAAGAAATCATAGACCCAGATAAAAAATAATTATAAAAACCCTTATTTCTATGATATACTATGGCTTCCAGTATTAATTCTATATTAAAAAAAGTTATATTGAATGTAAAACCATCTAAAGAGGAGTTTGCGGAAATGAATAAATTAATAAATAATTTTGTTGACCGCGTTGAAAAAAGAATCGAGGAATTAAAAATAGACACCGAGATTTTTGTCGGAGGAAGTTTTGCAAAAAAAACAGTTATCAAAAAAACAATGGGGCACCGCACCTTAAAAGGTGCGGTTTGTAAAGCCCCTTGTTTTTTGGATGATCCAAAATTGAAAACAGTAAAATTAACACCACATTCTAAAGAATGTGGTTTTCAATTTATGGACATAAAAAAAGATCATTATGATTCAGAAAATACAGAGACTCAAGGACTTTCCGACGTGGATATCTTCTTAAGGTTTGACAAAAAATATCAGGACACCATTTCAGAATTAACGAAGAAGATTTTAAGCAATATGGAAAATGTTTCTTTAATCCATGGTTCACGTGATTATTTTAAAATAAAGATTAGAGATGATTTTTTTGTTGAATTAATCCCAGTAATTAAAGTCGGCAAACCAGAAGAGTCATTAAATGTTACTGATCTCTCATATAGCCACGTTAAATATATTAACAAAAAAATTAAATCTGAGAAAATCAAAGAAGAAATTATGATAACAAAGGCATTTTGTTATGCAAATCATTGTTACGGCGCCGAGTCTTACATTAATGGATTTTCAGGATATGCAATTGAATTGTTGATTTTTTATTACGGCAGTTTTCTGAAGTTCATTAAAGCAATGAATAAATCGAAAAAAATGGAAAAAATTATTATTGACATTGAAAAACAGTTCAAAAATAAAAATCAAGTTATGATGAATTTGAACAGCTCCAAACTTCAAAGCCCAATTATTTTAATTGATCCTACGCACAAAAACAGAAATGCTCTTGCAGCATTAAATGAAGAAACATTTGAAAGATTCAAAAAATCAGCCAAGGATTTCCTAGATAATCCTTCCCTGGAAGCATTTGAAGAAAAGAAAACAGATTTGGAAAAGATAAAGAAAAATTCCGACAAAAAGAGTTTTGAATTTATATTATTAGAGGCAACAACAGACAAACAAGAAGGAGATATTGCCGGGAGCAAACTGCTGAAATTTTACAATCATTTTTCTGAAGAAATAGAAAAATTCTTTAAGATAAAAGATAAGGGATTTAATTACAATGGGAAAACCTCTGCGAGATATTATTTTGTTGTAAAAAGCAAAGAAGAGATTGAAATAAGCGGGCCAAGTATAAAAGACAAGAAAAATGTTGAGGCATTTGAAAAAAAACACCGAGGATATTTTACAAAAAATGGAAAGATTTATTCTAAGGAAATCGTCGATTTTTCCTTAAAAGAGTTTTTTAAAAAGTGGGTTGAGAAAAATTCTAAAAAAATTAAAGAGATGAGTATGCAAAAATTTATTGAGATTTAAAAATCTCACGATTTTTAACTCATAAAACTTTTGCAAGTTTCAGATTTAATTATTTTCCGCGAATCTTAGTATAAATAGATTTAAAATAATTTCTTAAATCGCGTGAAGAAGAATCCGGAATTGGGAAATGTTTTGTTCTTGGAAGTTCTGGAAGGGAGATATTTTTATCTGGAAATACGGGATCCTGGTGAAAATGAATGTAAAATTTTCTAACATTAGAATGATATCCAATTTCTTGGGGAATTGTATTCTTGAATTTTGCTCTTCCGCATTCTAGATAAACATCTTCATAATCATGACAGGCGTCTGAATGTATTTCTACATCTTGCCCTAAAAACAATTCTAAAAATCCGGGATTAAGATGCTTGATACAAAAATCAAAAGAAGAACTAAATGGCGTTTCTGTGGCTTTAACTAATTTAATTTGATATTCTCCATTCGGAGTTGAAACTATTTTCTCTAAAATTGGTTCATGGGGATTTTTTTTTGGTTTTTTCATTTTAAGTTTTTATTATCTTAATTTTAAAGATTTAACTATTTACTTCATTGCCTTGTCAAACAAAGATGCAAAGGCTTCTGCGAAAAATTCTGAATTAAGCCAAATTGCTGTGTCCTCGTCCTCTTTGTCTTTTGACAGGTAAAATAATATTTCTTTTCTATCTATGATAAAAAACTTTGCTTCTATGCTTACTTTTTTAAATTTCACATCAAATTTATCTTCAAGTTCTTTTATCTTTTTCTCGTCTCCAGAAAGAGCAACTTTTATTTTTACATTTGCCTTTTTCAAAAGCTCGAATGTTTGGTGGAATAATTTTGCTCTTAAGATTATTTCTTCTATGTTTGTGCAGATTATTACTTCTTTTTTTGCCTCTTGAATTATCTCTTTTAAATAATTAGATATGTTAGATTTTCCTTTTATCGACGCTGATATATCTTCCCTCTTTACAGGGTCAATTCCTTCTTTATACAAGTTTTCTAATTTCAAAAACTCGTCCGTATCTTTTATTTTTGACAAGTTAGCTATTTTTTCTTCGGCATCTTTTCTTGTATTATTTTTCATTTTTTCAATAATCATCTTTGGCTTGACACCTAGATATTTTACCGGCTTTCCTAATTTTACTATTGCAAATCCTCTTTTCTCCAAACTTTCCAAAACATCATAAGTTCTGCTTCGAGGAACTCCAGAAATATCTGCAACTTCTCCTGCTGAAGCAATTCCTTTGCTCAATAATGCGAGCCAAACTTTTGTTTCATAAATATTCAAATCAAAATAGTCTTTGATTTTATTAATAAGTTCTTGTTTTATTATCATAATTCTTTTCTCCTATAGCTTGTTACTGCATAACCTGCCCGAGTTATTTTTGAAAGAACCCCGGTAAAATCGTAACATTCTCCATATATAATAATTCGTGAAGAAGAAGGGCATTCAATTCTCTCTACTCCTGAAAATTCATTTAAAGAAGAAACTAAGTTCTCTATTTTCTCAGGCTTTCTTCCCAAGGGGTGAATATCTATTTTTATTTTTATCATATTTTATTTCCTAAAAGGATAAACTTTATTTTCTATTAATTTTTCCATTGCTCCATCCCATTTTCTTGCAAGTTCTTCTGGAAGGACGTGAAGCTCTTGAGCAATTTCCTGATATCTTTCATATGCTTCGCTCCTTATTGTTAATTGATGCAGATTTAATGGACGATGATAAGCATTGATAATGCCTCTCAATTCTACTCCTTCTTCGACTAATTTTTTCATTCTTTCAAAATGTTCTGGATTGTAAATTATATCTGTTGTCATACTAAAGTTAGAACAATTTGTATTTATAAATCTTACGTTATGTTACTTTTGTATAGTGGGGACAAAAGAAGAAGATTTAAAAATATTGGGAAATAGAAAAAGAAATGGTAACACCGAGACAATATATCGAATGTAGAAAGAAATTAGAAAGACTGGCTAGCGATAATAAAATTGATTTAAGAAGTGTCGATGCTATAATGATTGTTGGGACAAGGGAAGACGAAGGAAAAAGTAAAACTAACATAAATGATACAACACATGATGGATTCACGAATTCTGCATTATCAACTATCTCAACCAACTTAAAAAAATTAAGAAACAAACAATATATTATAAAAGAGATAAATGAAGAAGATGAAAGAGAAATATTAGTTAGATTAACTGAGAAAGGAAGAGAATTGTATGAAGAAATTAAAAGATCCTTAGAGGGATATTAATTTAAATCAAACTAATACAGAAAACAAGAAATTTTCTGTCTCACAAATTTTTCTAAATTACAAAAAATTCGTGATCAGCCAATATAAAATCATTCCAGCGAAGATTCCCGCCGAAATAAAAGGCATTGCAGGATAGAATTTTCTTTTTTCTGCGAAGAAAAATAAATAAGCCAAACCAAGAGTTGCTCCTGCAGTTACAAATAATGCTGGAATTAATCCAAAAATTCTTAACACAACCCCTGCAGTAATTATTGGAAAGATAACATCTCCGCCGCCAAGAATTGCGATGTTAACTTTTATTTTCTTTTTTTCTAATTGTTTTTTTGAAAGAGTTTTCTTCATATTTTTTATTTTCTCTCTGACTTTCTTAGAAGCATAAGGAACAAAAAATCCTGAAAACACCTTCAATTTCTGAATCTGATATTTCGCCATTTTTTGCATAATTCCTGAATGCCATACTGCCCACATATCATAAATAGAGATTAATATCAATAGAACAATAATTGTCCAAAGATTAAGAATAGGAACAAAAACTGCCGCGATTCCAGGATAAACTAAAAGTTCTGTTGTATTATGAACTAAAAGATTTCCTCTATAAATTTTTTCCCATGCGAGAGGCAAGGCAATTAAAAATGCAATTAAAGAAGAATATTTAGAAAATGAAAGCGGAACATTTAATGCAATACCTAGTGCAATTATAATGACAACAAAAAACCAAAGTTTTAGAAAAAACTCTGCCTTGAATTTGCTCAAAAAAATTAAAAGAGAAATTGCAATTACAAAAGCCAATATCAGCGACGGAAAAATAGTATAAAAATCAGTTTCCTTTTCAATCTTCGGTGGCTCCATCCCATAAGGAAGTCCTTTTTCCGAAGTCGAATAATGATTAACAACATAAAGTCCGATAAATTGTGCGACGAGGAACATTGCTAAAAGTATGAATATTATTCTTAGATTATGTTTCATTTTAAAAAGAACCCGCTGGTTCTTTTTGAATCTCCTCTAATGCTGAACGGCAATTTTCAGAAATGCCTCCGACGGAAATCGCATAAAGAACACAATTATTTAATTTGATTAAAGATGTCATTTAAATGCCTCCGACGGAAATCGCATGAAAACCAATAGTTTAATTGAGTGTATCATTTTTATATTAAATGTTTTATTAGATGATTAGTAAAATAGAGAATTGAAATTCCAACTATGAGAGAAACTACAAGACTTAAAGGATGATTCTTTGGAAAAAGATAAATGTCCATTAAACCCCAAACTCCTCTCCAGAAAGAAACAATTGCAAATGCGACTAAAATAGTATAAATTACTTTTCTTAAATGATTCAAATCTCTTTTCATCTTAAAAATTTCCTGTTTTTAATGAGGTAAAAAAGTTCCTCTTTTTTTCATCTTAAATTTTTCCCAAATTTAAGGAGTAAAAAATTCCTAATTTTTTCATATTGTTAGTAGGAAAAATTAGTTTTTAAATTTTGGTTAATTAAAATTATTCTCTTTTTGATTATCTATCTAGCCGAAATTGTAAGATAATTATCACTTTCATCCCAATATTTAGAATCCCAAACACTTACAAGACGGACTTTATAATTTCCAGGTGTTACATTCGGCACACGAATGGTATTTACATCTTCGCCGTCTTCATCAAATCCATAACCAGATAAATTATAATTTTTATCGTCTACAGATAATTCTAAATCAGAAATTTTTTTTGATTGAAAATTCCTAGAAGATTGCGTCATTAAGTTAGACCATAATTCAAATTTAACAGCTGTTCCGGCAATATCTGGATTTGCTTCCCAATGAACCATTTGTTTTGAACCTATTGGCCAATTCTCACCGCCATTTGGACTTTCTAATCTTACTGCACTACCAGTAACAGCAAATTTACCGCTGTTGGCAGAATATTTTTGATCCCAGAAACTTACCGCTCGAATATTATAATCTGTTTCAGCAGGAACTAATGGTATTAAAACATAATTTGTTGTTTCTCCATTTGGATTCCAACCATAACCAATATCTCCCATTAAATAATTTCTATGCCATAATTCCAATCTTACTACTGTTCCTGCAACATGGACATTTGATTTCCAATGAACTGGCTGTAAAGAATGTCCATCAAAAACCTCCCCACCACGAGGAGAAATAACTGATAATGGACCTGGCGTTGGTGTTGGAATTGGAATTGGTGAAAATATTTTATTCCATATTTTTACTTCATCAATTTTTCCAATCCAATAGCCCCATTCTTGATCATCACTTCCTATTTCAGATTCATTTCCAGTAAAAGGAACGCTTCTTGAATTAGGTTGTGTTCCTATGAGATTATTATCCATCCAAAATTGCATTTTAGATTCATTCCAACTCCATACATAATGATGCCATTTATTAAATTGGAAATCTCTTAGAGGAAACTGAAAGCTAGTATTATTAAATCCTATACGTGTTTGATTAATTTCTTTATCAATCCAAAGATTGATATCTGTATATCTCGCTGGAATTCCTGAATTAAATATCATAGCACCTTCGGGGTTAGATGAAGTAAGATACCCCCACGCTTCTATTGTTCCTTCTCTTAATTCTCCCAATATTGGAGCAAGGGGAGCAGGAAGATTGACTCGGCTTGGTGCTCCGTCGAGAACTAAACATCCACCATTATATAAAATAGGAGCTTGTCCAGTATTTTCAATATGTGCATTACCAACAAAAGTTCCATTAAGAGCAGAATTTCCTAAACTCTCTGAAGCATCAGTATCAAATGACCAGTAAGCAATTAGATTAGGAGTAAATATCTTTCTTGCAGAAACATCTTCCGCATTTATTTTATTTTCCAAGCCTAAAGCACTAGCATAAAGCATTGCTCCTGCAGTTAATCCAATCAAACTTTTTTTAAATTTATGTTTAGAATCTTTTATTAAATTTATTAGATTTCGCATTAAATATTACACTAAGAATAGTATATAAATTTTATTATGCTATAACTTATCAACTAATTCAATAGTTAAAATTAATTATCTCTTTCCATAAACTATTATAACATCATTATCAGTTCCATTAGCATTAAATGCTTCTATAAATCTCTCTCTTGGAACTTTCTTATTTGGTAATGCATCAGTTGGTCCAGAATCATGATAATATATATCATTATCATTAAATCCTGTTAGAACCACATAATGTCCTTGATATAAATCACGTTTACCAGAAACTTTATTATTATCTATCAAAACAATTGGAACATGTCCTTTTAGTATATGCTTTTCTATTTCAGAAAGAGATAATATTCTTTTTTCAAAAATATTTTTATTTATTAATTTATCAATACTATTTATTAGAACAGGTAAATCAGTGAATTTCAATATTTTATCAGCATCTTTCCCAAAATGCTTACGAATAAATGGTTCTCCTTCTAAAAATGGTTTTAAATCTTCCTTAGAAAAATATTTTATTTTTAATCCTAAATCATAAAGTCCGGTTACTCCTTGAGAAGTCCAAGTCCAAAATTCTTCTTTTCTTTGAGTAATTTTATCAAGCTCCTCCAAAGAATAATCTTGATTTGTAAAATATTTTAAGACAATGCGCATAGCTATCTGCATACATTGTCTACCATTTTCACCATTTTTATAGAATGGAATATCTAATTTCTTTTCCATTTTACCTCAATCTCAAAGTCTCCAAAGTTCTTGGAACATTTGTCTCAACTCTTTCAAGTTTGTATAATGCCGAAGCTAAATCAAGACATTTTGAAACTTCACCATGGTTAATTATGATTCTTTTTGGTTTTGGGCGCATGTTGTTAAAAAAAGAAATTATTTCATTTCTTCCTGCGTGAGCGGTTAGCCCATCGATAGTTTCAACCTGAAGATTAATTTTAACAATTTCTTCTCTTCCGTCGACAACCATTTTTGTTTCCTTAATTCCATCTTGAATTTGCCTTCCTAAACTTCCAACACCCTGATAACATACGAAAATTATTGCGTTTTTTGGATTGCCCGCAAATTCCCTGAGATATTCTACGGACGCTCCACCGACGAGCATTCCTGATGTCGCTAATACAACACAAGAACCGCCTTCAATAACTTGTTTTCTTTCCTGCGGTGAGCCAACACGAGAAAATATTTCCGATACAAAAGGATTTTGATCCTGAAAAATTTGCGTCCTTACTTTAGTGCTCAAAAAATCAGGATAAGCTGTGTGAATTGCATTAATATCCCAAATCATTCCGTCGATATAAATAGGAATCTTCTTCATTAATCCCGTGTTCATTGCGTCTTCTAAAATTAACATTGTTTCCTGCGCTCTTCCCAAACCCAATTCAGGAATTAGAACTTTTCCTCCATTTTCAATTGCTTTATTAATTTGGAAAATTAATTTTTCTTCTGATTCTTTTCTTGGGGGGAGAATATCGTTTTTACTTCCATAAGTTGCTTCAGTAATTACTGACTCTATTCTTGTAAAGTTATTTACAGCGGGTTCCAATAAACGCGATTTTCCATATTTGTAGTCTCCTGAATAAAGTAAATTATGCAAACCATTCCCTATATTCAAATGAACTAACGCGCCACCAAGACAATGCCCGGAATTATAAAAAGTTAATCTCACGTCGGGAGTCACGTCGGTAACTTCATTGTAATTTAAACAAACAGAATGTTTTACCATTTCTTTTATGTCTGTTGAGGAAAATAATGGCTGTGCTGCTTGTTTGTATGCGACGCCGATAAAATCCAGTGCCATCAGTGCCGCAATATCTCTCGTCGGAGGCGTCAAGTAAACTGGACCACTGTAACCCATTTTATATAAATAAGGCACTAGACCAACATGATCAAGATGTGCATGAGAAATAATTACAGCGTCGAGTTGATTTATGTCAAATTCGGGAAGATTAAAATAAGGGAATCTCTCCGCGCCCTGAGATGCAACGTCAACTCCGCAATCCAAAAGTATTTTTGAATTTGGTGTTTGCAAGAGAAGACAGCTTCTTCCTACTTGACGCGCTCCTCCTAAAAAAGTTATTCTGACCCACTCTTCTACTTTTTCCGGATTCCAGTCGTTGTAAATTTTTTTCCCAATGTCGTTAAGAAATTTTCTTCTGTAATTATTATTTGCATACAAAACTTCACGAATGTTTTCAGTTATTTGTGATTTTATTGCCGGGCTTCTTTGAATTTGCGGTGTCCACAAAGTTGTCTTTCTGATTTCATCTAGAATTGAACCTTGTTTTCCTATTACCAATCCGGGTTTTTTTGCTTCAATAACGACGATACTTCTATGAAAATCAAAATGAATATCTGTTATTTCTGCCTCGCGAGGAATTATCTCTCTTATTTTTTTTTCTGTTGCTTCTTGTTCTGGCAGAATTTTTTGATCTGCTCTGAGTTCAATACGTTTTTTAATTTCATTTACAATTTCTTTTATCTTTGGTTCTCCTTCTCTGAAGAATTTTTCGTTATCTGTATAGAGAACTATGTTTGCACCTTCAAAACTCGCGTCGGTAACATCTCCATGCAATTTTTCTATTATTTGTTTTAAAATGTCCATGTTATATGTGCTCGCTAAACGCCCGCAAATTGATTGCTCCGAGCCAGACATTCGTCAAGGCTCTTCGCGGAATTTTATTAATGCAAAGAAAATTTTGTTGAACTAATGGATTAAATATTATTTTAACACTCATTTTATTGATTTACCAATTCCTTAACTAAACCCCATGAAAATTAACATTTATTTAAAACCCCTTCGTTATTTTTATCACCATTAAATTAATTAAAATTTACAAAAATCATCTATCGTCGACGTATTCTGGTTCGATTGTTTGTTCTACCTCTTTTTTTATTCCATCCTTAGTTATGGAAAATATGTCCATTCCGTATCCGCTTCCTATGTCTCTCTGCGTGGAAGATTTTAATGCTTCTTTTGCTAGTTTAATTCCTTCCTCAACATTAATTCCTTTTTTGTATTGTCTTTCTAAAAGTCCAAGAACATAAGGCATACCGCTTCCGAAATTAGCGTCATAGTCTTCTACCTTAACAATACTTCCCGCAGGCTCAATAGTATAAAGCTCGACAGAACCATCTTCATTATATCCTCCAAGTAAAAATCCTGCTTGTTGTGGAATCATTGATGGCTGCCTTATTCCATTATAACTAATATTTCCAAGCAAACTTGCAGATTGTTTGATGGTAGGTCTTGAATGGGAACGAAGCTCTTTGAGTTTTAATTCAGCAGTTAAAAGTTTTGGAACTCTTTGTGCATCAGAAACCATTCCTGTAAAAGAAATTAAAAGATAATCATTTATTTGTTCCGTTTTTGGAAAATTTTTTCCAACCACGATATTTCCAGCAGTCATTTGTCTATCCGAAGCCATGACAACTCCGTCTTTGCAAACTATTCCTAAGATTGTCGTCCCTGTTTTCAAAACAGAGTTATTTAATTTTTCTTTTACTGTATCCATTTTATTTTTTTTCCTCTATAAAATGGATGCTCAAAATCTTTCCTGATTTTAATGTATCCATTTTAATTCATCTTTATAGAATCACGGTATAATTTTTTCAGAACCGATATAAATTGGGAGATTATGAAGTTTATAAATTTTGCGGATTCAAAATTTTCACGGAGAAAAGATTAAATCTCCCAAAACATTTAAATATCTTATTATATGTATAAATATAACAAACAAAATGGCGCAGATAATAAAAAAACAAACAAGTAAGGATATTTTATTTAATCCGACCCTTAGTTCTGTTCTAATGGTTGAAGAAACAATACAGAAATTTAGTCAGGAATGCGGGAAATATCAATTATGGAAGAAACTTCCAAATAAAATGATGTATCAAACATATTTAGTTATACTTGATTATTTAATTGCTTCAAATAAGATTATCGTCGACAAAGATGGTTGTGTTATTTGGACATATAACCCCCAGATGATAAAGAAGATATTAGCATCTGGAGTAAAGTTAAGATGAACACAAAAAAGATATTTGTTGTTTTTGTTAACCCAAAGATTGAATCTGAATTCGAGAAATTACAAAACGGAAAATTTGAAGATAAAAAATTGTTTGATTATATAACAAGAGCTATAGATAATTTAAAGCAAAATCCTCTTTCTGGCATAAAAATTCCTAAAAATATTTGGCCAGAAAAATACATCAAGGAATATCAAATTACAAATCTCTGGAAATATAATTTGCCAAATGCGTGGAGATTAATATACACTATAAAAGCAGATGATGTTCAACTCATTAATGTTTTATTAGAATGGTTTGACCACAAAAATTATGAAAAAAGATTTGGGTATTAATCTTGCGGATGATTATTCTTTATTACAGATTAATTTAAATAATGATATATCAGTTAATAAAAATGGCTCATGAAATACTTTACCGATATGAATCAAAAAACGAAGAAAATGGATTAACTATACTAAGAGTAAAATATAATTTATGGGATGAGGTTCCTCCTGCTAAAAGAAAAGATGTTAGATCTAGAATAAAACAGGTTGGAGACCACCTCCATTGTAAAATGGATTTCAAGAAGAATAAAATTCCTCCTTCGATAGATTTTAACCCAAAAGAAGTAAGGTATTGTGATTATATTAAAGTGGGAGAAGAAAATATATATTTGTTCCTTGGAAATGGTTTATTAAATCGCATGAGATTAAAATTAAACATAGAAGCAAAGGTGTTATCCAAGACAAATCCAGAAGAGATAATTGACTGGAAAAAATTAGAAGATTACTTAATGAATGCAAAATTGGATTAAACAATAATTAATTTTATTTCTCTATTCCGTAGTTAGTGATTATTAAATCTCCCACCTTCCGTTTTCCTGAACAACTCTGCCGTCCAAAATTATTTTTGCTTTTTTCATATCTTTGACAATGTCCCAATGAATTGCAGAGTCATTTCCTCCGCCGTTTACCTTGTAAGCCATTCCTAATGCAAGATGAATTGTTCCTCCGATTTTCTCGTCGAATAAAAGATTCTTTGTAAATTTGTTTATTTTTGGATTGCATCCTATTCCGAATTCTCCGACGTAACTTGCATTTTCATCTGTTGCTAACATTTCTTTTAGAAAATCCTCGTTTTTGCCTGCTGAAGATTCAATAACTTTTCCATTTTCAAATTTCAATAAAATATCTGTAACTTCCTTGCCTGATTTAATTGCAGGAAAATCAAATTTTATCCAGCCGTTTAAACTTTCACGAACTGGCGCCATAAATACTTCTCCTCCAGGCATGTTTTCCTCACCTTTATCTGCTATTGCGTTTTTTCCTTTTATAGAAAATTTCAAATCAACTCCGTCGCCAATTAAATGAACAAAGTTTCCTTTTTCAAATTTATTTTTTATTTTGTCAATTTGCTTCCTAAGTTTTTTCCAATTCTGCAAACATGCCTGATAAACAAAATTTTCGTATTCGGACAATGACATTTCTGCATCTTGCGCGAGCGCGTAGCAAGGAAATCCAATAGTGCATCTTTGAATTTTATCCTTCATATTGCAAATATAATCAGAAATTGGATGAATTATTTTTTGTCTTGCAGTTATTTTTTTGGAATCGGCATTTGTCAGTTGTTTGGTGTTTAATTCTGTATCAACTCCAATATATTTATCTGCCTGTTTAACAGTGTCCATCCAGTATTGAGGAAAATGTTCTAGTTGATTTTTTGTTGCATATTTATAATAAAAATTATCAATATCTGGAAGATGAATTCGAACAATAGGAATTGCTTTTTGTAATATTATCTCTTTATATAATTCAACTAAGAACTGAATTGATTCAGTTCCTCCAGAGATAATTACTTTTTCTCCTGGCTTAACAGCTATGGAATATCTTACTGCTAATTGTGCTAGCTTTCTTGTTCTTAAATCTACAGGCATTTTATCAGAAGTCTTAAGGCGACAAACCATCACCTAGAAAATAATTCAAATTATATTATATAAATTTATTCCTCTATCCCAGAAATTCCGTTCTGCTTCCTGAATCTAATCACATTCTCAACAAAGCTTTCGATTTTTTGTTCGTGGCTGACAATTATTAATTGCTCCACATTTAATTCCTGCAAGACATCACGCATTTTGTCCAGTTGTTGATCACTAAAACCATCGGTTGGCTCATCGAGAATAACCAAATTTTTTGTCTTAATTTTTGAAAGTAGAGAATTAATAACTTGATTCAAAGAAAGTCTGTAAGCCAAAGCAACTGCAGTTCTTTCTCCTCCTGAAAGATATTCGTAAGGAATTTCATAATCTTGCAGTTCAATTATCGGAGTGAAATCGTCGTCGAGCCGAACATTGAAGGAATCTGAAACAAGCATCGCGAACCATTCTGCAAAAAGTTTAGAAAATTCTAATTTAAGTTTTGTCATAACGTTTCTTTCTATATAAGAAATAAGCGGAATGAATTTTTTTGAAAGCCAGTCTTCAAGATTTGAAATATAATTCAGATGTTCTTTAATTTCTTCTGTCTTTTTTATTTTCTCCTTAAGCTCCTTAATCTGTTTTGAAAAAAAACCAATTTCCTTTTTCAGCTCG
>JBAZOZ010000007.1:0-42259 GCA_041648455.1 Candidatus Pacearchaeota archaeon
CATATAAATTAAAATTTCCTCCAGGAACTCCGTCGCTAAGATAATCGTCGGCAAAAGCCAATCTTCTTCCTTCTTTTGACACAGCAGGAGTTATTTGATTTCCAGGGAGAGGGATTCTGACTCTACCTGGAGGAACCGTAGAGAATCTCGTAGAGGGGTTTATTCCAACTGGAGTAGCAACAATATCAAAATCTGCTCCAGAAAAATTCAATGGGTTTGTTAATCTATAAATATTATTTTCGTCTTGTGTCCAATAAACAAAATTATTTGCTCCTCCAAAACCACCTGGAAATGCTACTCCCTCACCTGAACCAGTAACAAAAAAATCTCCTCTCAAATCAGATTGAGGATTTACAAAATCATAAGGTCCTGTTGTGCCATTAAGAATATCTTGTAATCCACGATAAACCCCCAAAGCAGCTCTACCATTATCAACACCAGAATTAATTATTCTTTGTAATATAATCTTATCCCCGTCTCTGCTTGTTTTAGGTCTTGCGATTCTCATGCTAGCATTAGTATTTGGATCTCTATTAATGTTAGTAACCTGTCTCACAGTTGTTCCATCCCAATTTCCAAATCCTGGATTTAAAGGAAGAGCTGTACTTTGTAATTGATAAGCATAAATTTGTCCTGTTGATGTTGTTGGATTATCTGTTTCAGCCAAAAGCCAAACATTCCCGCTTGTTGTTAAATTTCCATTCTGCTCAATTACTAATCTTCCTGTAGCAGAAGGATTTCTAACACTATAATCTAAAGTTTGTGCTTCAGTAGGAACAGCTCTTGTCACATTTCCATTTAATCTATTAATTTTATAAATTCCTGATTTTCCATTTGGAAGCGTGTCATGAAAATAAACAAAAGCTCCTCGAGGAGTTGAGGATAATTCTCTTAATTGAGCATCTAATCCTGTTTTTAATTCTCTTCTTGTTTGAGTTAAATCTCTTAGATTTTTAATATAAATTCCTCCATTAGCAAAATTAGCATCAGACTCTATATAAGCAATTCTTCCTCCTATAAACCAAAAAGGATTTAATGCATTTGTTAAAGTTCCATTCGTTAAATTTTGTGTTGTTGCGAAATTGTAGAGAAGATTTCCAGCACCAATATCCGGAACATCTGAATTCAGCGGATTAAAATTGTTTACTGCCTCAATCCCATCTAAAAATCCATCTCCATCTGTATCTCGATTATTTGGATATGTTCCAATTGTTGCTTCTTGAGAATTAGTTAAACCATCACCATCAGAATCAATTGCACTAACATAAGAAATATCATTTGTTGCTAAAACGTCATCGGCTCTCGCTTTAGAAGGATTAAATGCTAAAGCTGAAATTGCAATTCCAGTTCCAACCAAAAAGTTTTCTAATGTTTTTTTGAATCTCATTCTGATATTTAGTAAATAAGGGGGTTTTTAAATTTAATTGTATGTAAAAACAACTATCAGTTAGTGATAAAAAAACAAGATATTTAATATTCCCAGAGAATTTCTTTTCACTTCAAATATTTCATTGATTATATTTTATTTTTTCAATTCTAAGATTGCTTTTTTATGTTTCTCAAAAACCTTGTCGTCTATAATCCCATAAACTCCTTGTAAGCTATCTTTAAATTGTTTTGAAGTTATTTTCTCCTTAACTTTTAAAAACAATTTATCAAAATTATATTTTTCTGAAATCTCTTTTTTTACCCATTCTTTATCTTTTATGTTTGGAGCTAACATAAAAATATCTCTTATATCTGTTAATCTGCAACTCACAAACTTCAAGACAAATAAAGCATCGAGATTTATTATTCTCAATTTTAATTCTTCTGTAATTGTTTTTCCTCTTAATGTTTTTATTTTTGAATTATCAAAAACCCAGTCAGCAGAAAATACAGCCTTCGTTTGTCTATCTAAAACTTCTTTAATTAAAATATCTATACTAACTTTAATATTATCTCCTAAATCTTTCTCAAACCTTAAGAAGTCCCCATAATAAGAAGTATCCTCTTTATTGTGGTCTTCTTTTACATAACCAAATTTTAATAAAACTCTTTCTATTTCTTTTAACTCTTTATGATCTTTAATTACAATATCGCAATCAACTGAAAATCTTGGAAGAGCATAAGCATTTACAGCATATCCACCAATAATTACAAACTTGAATTTTCTCATTCTTTTTAAAGTTTCAAAGATTTCTTTTTCTCTAAGCGATAACATTTTTGTATTTGTTTTTTATGTAGTTGTAAGCATACAAATACATTTCATTTAATTTTGCTAATTTGATTGTCTCTTTTAAGCTTTCAACTTTATAACCTTCTTTTTCAACAAAACTTAATTTCTCAACAGGAATTAAAATAATATATTCTCCTATTGTGGTTCCTTCATTAACATAATTTGGAATATTATAACTATTAAAGAAATTTTTCCAATATTTTAAATCTTTCTTTAAAACTTTAATAAAATAAGGTGATTTTTCTATTCCTCTCTGAACATAAGAATAATCACTCCAAATTTCTATCGCAGACAAATTTGTGAAAGCATAATCTTTTTCTGCTTGTTTTATTATTTGAGGAACTTTAAATTCTAATAAACTATTAATTACAATTTCTGGATTTATGCAGATATAAGTATTATCTGATTGCTTTTTAACCCAACCTGCTTTTAACAATAAGGCAAATATCTTTTTTTTCATGCTTTGCCCAACTATCCAATCCAATTCAGATTGTTTGAATTCTTCTTTATCTTTATGCCTTGCAAAAAACAAAGCATATGCCTTTAAGCCGTATTGTGGTATTTCTGTTGTCATTTTTTATAGTTACCCAATAGGTAACCCCATATTTAAATGTTTCTATGTTCAAAAATATATTTTAACTCAGCGTCACAAAAACAGAAATCACACACTCTTTTTTATCACATGAATCATAAGCTTTCCCAACAACAGTTCCAGGAGCAGGAGCATTATTCTTCATTGCATATCCTGGCTTGCTCGCAGAAACTAATAAATCTCCCGGCTCAATATTTCCATTTTCATTTGTGACTTTTGCATAAACTATTCCTGCTAATCCAATTGGATAACCACCAAGTTTATCGTTCATAAGAATAGTAGTTGTATTTGAAACGATTCCAACAACAAATCTTGAATTAGCAAAATTACATTTTATAATAACATTTCTATTAATTATATCTATACAAACTACATCCCCATATTCCAGTTCTTCTTTATAACTTTTATTCAAATAACAATTATCATTAGGATAAGAAGAATCAATTCCTTTCGGACAAATTACTGCTTCACGTGAATTCTTAGTCTGAATTGACTCCGCAATATCGCCTGTTACAGCCCCACCAGCAAACCACCCAGTTCCATCTGATTCAATATCATCACTTACATATAAATCATCTGCATCTGTTATTTCCCCCGCAGCAGTATGTTCTGGTGCACCGACTCCAAAAGTATTATACGCCTGCGTCGTCGTAGTTCCAGCAGCAATTGTCCCGGCTGCAGCTAATCTCCCATCAGTCGCCGACGCTGTACATCCACCATCGCCAATACAAACACTTCCATCTTCAAATTCATAAACTCCTGACGAAGTTAGGGAACCAAAACCTATATGTGAGCTTAAAAGATTTCCAGTGATATTAACATCTCCAACAAAAAATCCTGCCCAGTTTGTTGCTGCTCCAGAAGCCGACGCATAAATCCCATAGGCAGTTGAACCAGTACTTGCTCCAGATGCATTAGCTATAATACCATAAGAAGTTTGGTCTGCTGCAACTTCCTTAGATTCAAAATACCCTGCAATAGATTTGGAACCAAACCCTGTACTAACTTCTGAATAACTATAAATCCCATAAGCAGTCGCAGCCCCACCAGCATTAATTGTAGAAATATTCAAACCAATACTATTACTATTAGAAGTAGAAGCTCCTTGATAAATTTCCAACATTCCTCTTGGTTTACTAACTCCAATCCCCACACTCGTCCCATTTACAAACAAATTCCCACTTACATTCAACGCAATTGGAGATTTAACATCTGCAATTCCAACATACCCAGAACTATTTACAAAAAACATAGAATTTGAATTATTAGCTATGTCTAATAATCTGCCTGTCCCATTAATTTGTAATAATGCAGAAGGGGAGGTTGTGCCTATTCCGACATTACTCGTACTCACATACAATGTATTGTTTCCAGCCCATAATGTTCCTGAAAGATTAGTGTTTCCATTTACATTTAATTCGTGTGTTGGTGCAAGAGTTCCAATTCCAATTCTTCCAGCAGAAACATCTGCAAATAATAAAGCCTTCAATGTTTGTCCTTGTATTTTAAAATCAGCCGTTGATTGGCTATTGTTATTTATTATTATATTTCCTGCACTGCCAACACTGAAAATATCAAAAGGTCCTCCTGCACCAGTATCAGCATCAGATTGAATTGCAAATATTTTTCTTAATGGAAATGTATTATCGTTTGTTTGGAATAAAATCAAACTTCTATTATCTCCTCCAGTCACTCCATCAATTATAAAAGCACCCGCTCCATAAACATCTGCTCTAACTAATAAAGAAGTTGCAGAATCATCAGGATTAATCTTTAAATATTCAACATTAGTTGTTCCAGTTATATTCGCATCTCCGACAACATTTAATGTATGTGAGGGTGTAGATGTTCCTATTCCTACACTTGTTGAATTAACGTATAATAATCCAGAAACATTCATTGCTTTTACATTATTCCCTACTTCAAATAAATAAAGTGACTTAAAACTATTAATTCCAGTAAAAGTATTATTAACATATAAATTTCCTGAAACATTCAACGAAATCGGAGATTTTACATCTGCAATTCCAACATAGCCAGAGCTGTTGACAAACAACATAGAATTTGAATTATTAGCAATGTCTAATAATCTTCCTGTTCCGTTTAATTGTAATAATGCTCCTGGAGAAGTTGTTCCCATTCCAACTTTCCCGCTTCTTGTTATTGTTAACTTGTTAACTGCATCGCCATTGTCAATAGCAAACAAAGTAGGATCTCGATAAGCAGTCAAACCAGAATCTGTTGCCCCTTGATAAGCAGAATCCAAAGTCAAGGAAGTATCTGAAGTAATAACAGAAACAGTAAATATCTCTGTCCCCATTTTAATACTGTCTCCTACTGCTAATTCACTAGTAAAGACAGTCAATGTTCCTGTAACTGTGGTTAAGAGATTGGTAACTGCCACTGTTCCAGTCAATGCTGAAGAAAGAGTTCCTTTGAGATTTAAAAGTGCATTTGGAGAAGTTGTTCCAATCCCCACACTTCCTGTCGTCCAAGTTGTCGAAGTATTAGCATATAAATTTCCTGAAACATTTAATGCCGTCGCTGAATTTGCTATTTCTAATAAATATTTTGATGTAGATATTCCTATTCCAGTAAAAGTATTATTAACATATAAATTCCCGCTCACATTCAAAGCAATCGGAGATTTTACATCTGCAATTCCAACATACCCTGAACTATTTACAAAAAACATAGAATTTGAATTATTAGCTATGTCTAATAATCTTCCCGTTCCATTTAATTGTAATAATGCAGAAGGAGAAGTTGTTCCAATTCCGACATTTCCATTGACATCAATCAATAATCTATTTTGCAAAACTTTATTAGAATCAGCCACATCAATTCCAAATTGAGCAGCAATAAAACTCGAACCAACTTGCGACCAAATTCTTGACATATTTGCTGGTGGTGTAGGAGCAGTGTTTACCCAATTAATTGAAACCTTTGCATCACCCAATGCTGTTGGATTAGTCAATCTTATATATTCATTATAACCAGAGGCAGTAGTTTGAGAAACATCCAATTTAACTGCTGGCGTCGCTGTTCCAATTCCCACACTACTTGAATTTGCATATAAATTTCCAGAAACATTTAATGAAGTTGCATTATTTTTAATCTCTAATAAATACGCAGGAGTTGAAGTTCCTATTCCTATATTTCCATTTGTAATTATAGATAATTGCGGAGAAGTTCCAGTTGAAGCTAAATCTAAACGACCACCTCCAGTAGCAGCAACATAAATACCTTTAATAAATCCATATTGAGTTCCACCTAATTTGAAAACTAAACTTGATGCTGTTAAATCACCTGCACCATTATTGTTTAAACTTAAAAGATTTGTATTTGCTGTTCCAGCAGACCCACTAACTTCAAGAGGATATTGTGGCGTTGAAGTTCCAATTCCCACGCTTGAACTATTCACATATAAATTTCCAGAAACATTTAATGCCGTCGCTGAATTCGCTATTGTTAATAAATGAGAAGGTGTTGAAGTTCCTATTCCCACACTAAATCCCAAACTATTCGGAAAAATATTTGTTGATGATTGATTCCAAGGAAGTGTTTTATTGAAGGCGGAGACATTTGAATTAAACGAGTCAGTAAAATTCAGTTTAAATGAATCTGTGAAATTTTTGCCGAAACTTGTTTGGAAATCAGTAAAAGAAAAATTTCCAAAACTCCTTGTCGATAAATTGGAATCAAAACTATCTGTAAAATTTAATTTGAAGCTATCAGTGAAATTGAGTTTAAATGAATCTGTAAAATTCTTTCCAAAACTATTAGAAAAATTAGTGAAATAAAAATCTCCTCTGCCGATTGATTGATTAAATGCCCAGGTTTTAACACTTGCGCCGGCAACATAAATATCATTTGAAAAATAAGCAGTTCTCCAATTATGTGTTGCATTTCCTAAATCCCATGTGTTATTCAGCGACGGCATTTCAGAGCCATTGATGTATAAATTGCTGACACCCACACTTGTAATATTATAAACATAAAGCACCTGCGCCCATATATCACCGCCGGAAATTGTAATCCCCCCGTCCGCCCATCTTCCGTCAAAATTAGTTTCTCCAGTAATATTTATCCCGCTTGTCGTCGCATATAATGACGTTGAACCAACTCTTAAGGCGGTTGTAATATTTAATGTATTCACTTTAATATCCGAATTCGTCACATTAGCCATGAACGCATCCTGAAATTCTGTTTTATTGAAATTACTAAAAGAATAAACAGATAAATTATTTGAAAAAGCAGTTTGAAAATCTTGTTTAGAAAAATTACCAAAATTCCTTAATGATAAATTCTGATTAAATGCGTCGTTGAATTGTTGCAACGAAAAATTACCAAAAGAATAAATTGAAATGTTAGAAATAAACGCACCGGAATAATTTGTGAAATAAAAATCTCCTCTACCAACGGACTGATTAAAAAGCCATTGAGATGCATTAATATTATTTACCAACAAGGTTCCAGAAAAATTTGCAGTTCCATTGACATTAACTTGTTCAGCAAACAAATTATAAGCTCTATTTGTCAAAGTTCCAAGCCAACTAAAAAACCCTCGCTCAGCAGAAAAATTTCCAACAATACTTAAATTTCCGCTCAAAGAAATATTTTCTGCAAGATGCGTTCCGTTAATCTGCGATGGATTAATTGCAGTTCCATTTATTTTGCCAACACCCGATTGAAAAACCTGTCTCGTCTTCCCATTAAAAGTAAAAATTTCATAACCACTTCCGCCACTAACATACAATTCCAGATAATAAATTCTCCTGTATTCCAAATTTAATTTTTGTGTTCCATTTCCAAGCATCACATCATATTTTCCAGCCGTAACATTCCCAACAAAATCGCTCGAAGAATTATAAATAATATTCCCTCCAGCATAAGCATCATAAATAACAACCTGCAGATTTCCAGAAGCTAGATTAACTCCTGACTGCTGAACATTTCCCTGCAATGCCATTAAATCATCAGCAAAAACAAACCCCAACGAATTTACAAATAAACAAAATAAGATAACAACTAGTAAAACTTTCCCCTTTTTCATTCTATTTAAACACGATTTTGTGACACACTATCGCGTAAGTGTTTGAATAGTTGAAAATCTTTATGATTTTCATTCTAAATCTTAAAGAAAGAGCAGAAAATACTATTTAAATATTGCTCTTGCAGAAATAATTTCGTCGTCGGTAAAAAATGCAAAGAAATGTAAGGAAACATTTTCCTTACGTAAGGTAAAACTTAAATACAAACGAAACATGTCATTTACATGAAAGAACACAAAAAATACAAAATCACCTCAGATAAAATTGAAAAATATTTTAAGATAACAGAAAAAGCCCTGACAAAAGCAAGAAAATCAATAATAAAAGGAAAAGAAAAATACTCAAAAGAAATTATTGAAATGGTTGAAAATTATTTGTCTGATGCAAAACACTTTCAATCAAAAAAAGATTTTGTAAATTCCTTCGCGGCAATAAACTACGCGCACGGCTGGCTTGATTCTGGAGTTAGATTAGAAATTTTTGATGTCAAAGACAATAAGTTATTTACAGTGAAATAAAATCTTGTGGTATCCTCGGAGGCAATAAAGATGCCACCATTCAGCATTAGAGGAGATTTCTAAAAAGAACCAGTGGGTTCTTTTTAATAAAAACAAATAAAAACCCCTGTATACTATAACATCAATGCAAAAGAGGGGATTGTCAGAAGTAATAGTTTCTTTAATAATAATTCTTTTAGTTTTAGTTGCAGTTGGAATTGTTTGGATTATTGTAAAAAACATATTAACAGGAACTTCTGAGCAAATCACAATCGACCCGTTAACAAACAATATTAAAATTGAAGAGGCAAAAGTGGGATTATTAACAGCGAAGATAAAACTAACAAGAACTCAAGGAAATGCAGAGCTAACTTCCTTTAAATTTGTTTTCAGCGATGGAACAAAAACTTATGAATACGAAGAAAAAAATAATCTTCTACAAACTCTTGAAACAAAAACCTACGAGATTTCTCTCTCCGACGGGATAAAACCAACAAGTGTTATAGTAATTCCAATTTTTGGAAAAACCGACGGAACGGAAGTTTCAATAATCCCAACCATAGATTATACATCAACTATGAATAATGGATTAGTCGCTTATTACAAATTCGACGGCGATGCAAAAGATTCTTCAGGAAATGGAAACGATGGAACATGTTTACTGGCAACTTGCCCGATATTAAAAAACGGAAAAATAGGACAAGCATATTATTTTGATGGCTTCGATGATTATATTTTAGTAAAAGATTCTGACAAACTTAGTTTTGGTGATAGTTCTCAAGATTTTCCTTTTACAATAATTTGGTGGCAAAACAGCTCTGTGACTCCAAACTTACCACCACCACTCATGCCGTCGAATAACAAGGGATTCGCAATATTGGGAAAAGCTTCAGAATATTCAATAGAGTTTAGCAATAAATTTAGAACCCGCCTTATTTCTGGTGGAACGTCTTACTACATAGGAAGATGGGGAGACTTAATGAAAAAAGATTTATGGACTCAAATTGCAGTAACTTACGATGCTTCAAAAGTAGATACAGGAATAAAATTTTATCAAGATGGTTCAATTGCTATCTCCACATCTGAAAGCTCTACAATACCCTATATTGCTCTGCAAAACACCAATAATAATTTAACAATAGGGAAAACATTAATGACACAAGCAAATGGTACAATAGACGAACTAATAATATTCAATCGTGCTCTATCAGATTTAGAAATAAAACAGATCTACGATTCACAAAAATAAAAATGAAAAAGGTGATTGTAATTAGTCTTGGGGGAAGTTTAATTATTCCAGACGAAATAGATTTAAAATTTCTCAAAGAATTCAAAAAAGTTATCTTGAAAAATACAAGAAAATACAAATTTATTATTGTTGCTGGCGGAGGAAGTATCGCAAGAAAATACATTAATGCGCTAAAAAGAATTGGAATAAATGAAAGATTACAAAATATGTCTGGAATTTCCGCAACTAGAATGAACGCGCGTTTCATGATGTATTTCTTCAACCAAGATCAAACCGAAGGAATTCCCCAGCAAATGAAAACCGTCGAGAAATATATAAAAGAAAACGACATTGTTTTTTGCGGAGCCCTAGATTATAAGCCAAACCAAACATCAGATGCAACAGCGTCGCAAATCGCCCTGCATTTTAAGACAATATTCATAAATTTAACAAATGTTTCTGGCTTATTCGACAAAAATCCATTGGAACATAAAGATGCAAAGTTCATTCCAGAAACTTCTTTCGAAGAACTTTACAAAATGTCGCACTCAAAAAAATACAAACCCGGACAGCATTTTGTTTTGGATCAAACCGCTTCAAAAATAATAAAAAAACATAAAATAACAACCTACATTCTTGGAGAAAATATGAAACATCTTGATAATTTGTTAAACGGAAGAAAATTTAGGGGGACAACTATTTCTAAATAAACTTAAAGTAAATTTATCGGTGCTAACTTCTAAAGAAGATTCTTTGATTATTGGCTTATAGATATAATGTCTCAATCCTTTAGAAATAGAAAGATTTATATAATAATTAGACGTATAAGTTATACTATGGCAATAGAAGTTAAAACGAAGAAATGGGGAAATTCGATAGGCGTAGTTATACCTGTTGAAACAGCAGATAGATTAAATTTGAAACCTGAAGAAACAGTAATAGTTGAAATTACAAAAAAAGAAAATGTACTAAAGGAATTATTTGGGTCTTTGAAATTTAAAAAATCAACAGAACAAATTTTAAGAGAGGTAAGAGAAAATCTTGAAAGTAAATGGTCGAAATAAAGAAATGCCTGGATACCTATGCTCTAATTGAAATCTCAAAAGGAAATCCAAAATTTTCCGGATATCTTAATTCACACTTTGTTATAACTGATTTAACATTGGCAGAATTTTATGCTGTTCTTTTAAGAGAAGAAGGAGAAAAAGTTGCAGACTACTGGTTTAAAAAATTGGAGAGGTATTCTTTGCAAGTAATTAAAGAAATTTTAATAGAAGCTATTAAGTTTAGATATGAGCACAGAAAACAAGATATTTCTTTTTTTGATGCTGTTGGGTATATATTTTCTTTAAAGCAAGGATATTATTTTGTTACGGGCGACAAGGAATTTGAGAATTTGCCGAATGTAGAGTTTAAGAAAAAATAAATCGGTGTATACCTTATGACATATGTCTGTAGGGAGCACAAGAGAAAATAAATCAATTATGTATAAAAAAACATAAAATAACAACCTACATTCTTGGAGAAAATATGAAACATCTTGATAATCTATTAAACGGAAGAAAATTCACAGGAACAATAATTCATTAAAAATTTATAAACTTTAATTCGCTTTCCTAGTTATGGAATATGTAATAATTAAAGAAGCAACATTTGAAAGAGCACGCAAGGAAATTAAGAAAAGCAAAGACAAAAAGATAATTTTCTCAAGCGAGGACGACGAACTTAACAGAAAAATAATTGAAAGTGAAAAAATAGAAATTCTTCTTCTTAATCAAGCAAATAGAAAGGACTTCCAAAAGCAAAGAAATTCCGGATTCAATCAAGTTATGGCGAAAATAGCAAAAAACAACAAGATAGAAATTGGAATAAATCTCGACGAAATTGTTGAATCTTCTCCAAAAGAAAAATCTCAAATCCTTGCGCGAATAAGACAAAACATAAAACTCTGCAACAAGGCAAAATTAAAAATGAAATTCATAATACAAAAAAAAGAAAATCAAAGAAATGTTTATGATTTAAAATCTCTCGGATTAATTCTCGGCATGCCAACGTGGATGGTTAAGGAAATATAGTTGGCTATGCGATTTTCGTCGGAGGCATTTCTGAAAACTTTCAAAATCTTCAATTCGTGAGAATTGAATGAGACAGAAATTAAGAATTTCTGTACTTCTTGTTTCGGAAGGATGGAAAAATTCTTTGTTTTCCATATCGCCGTTCAGTATTTCGAGGAGATTTCTAAAAAACTTCAATCTTGTAAACCCTAAAAAACCTATTGGTTTTTGGGGCGCCAAAAATCCTAAAGGATTTTTTAGGAGTTGAAGTCCCAGAAAATTTCCTATTTTCTGAGGAACTAGCGGATTCTTTTTAATGCCGACGTGGATGATTAAGGAAGTGTAAGAGGCATTTGCAATTTCATTTTGACTTAATTAAAAAACAAATAATAAAATGAAGTCACGAACAGAACAAGATTGTTAGCAGAAATTTCCCCCAAGGAATCTAATAATTATTAATCAAACAGAGATACATGCCCCGTCGTTGCAATCACCAGGAGGACAATTAACAACTTTCTTAATAACTATAAATTTAGTATTGAAGCAATAATATTCATTAATTACCGCCTGCCCACAATAGTCAGTATAATCTCCAAAATTAGTTTTTGAAGTTCCCTTAAGATCAGCTCTACTAGCTTCAAGAGGATTATCATCAACACAATTTAATTCAACTTCGTCGGCAATGTTCCCTTGCTTCTCTTTTCCTGATTTCAACTTAAAAATAGGAACAACTGAAACTTTTCCAATTTCAGAAAAACCAATTGTGGTTAAATCTGTCGGAATAATACTAAACTGCTTTTCCTCAACTTCATTAATTGTTTGTGTTGTCTTGAATTCTCCAGATTTTCCGTTTCCTTCAAAAACAAAAATCAAACCATTTAAATCTCCTTCTCCAGGATTTCTTTTAATTTTAATATTTAAAACACCAGTAAGAGAGGGAGGATTAGTTCTATCATTAATCACTTCTGTAATTTTCATATCAATTGTCAACCCAGTTAAATCCATATCCTCGCTGGTATTTGTAATTATTCCTTTAACGACAACCCAAACAATTCCTATAGCCAACAAAACCAAAAGAATCATAATCAAGGAAACAACTACATCCGACAATCCACGCTTGCCAATCCCCTTTTTCATATTTAATATGAGCATTTAACATTTATAAATTTATCCAATAGAAAACCTTTTTTAATGTCATTTTCTATGAAATATAATGGAAATAGAAAAATTAAGGAAAATTTTTAACTTCCATTTTGGAGGGAAAAAATAAAATCAAAATGGAGACAAAAAAAATAATTGAATCGCTCTCCCCCAACGAAAGAAAAATTCTGCCCCATCTCGAAGAAAGCATAAATAACATTTCAAAAAAATCCAATCTTGATAAAGTTTCTGTTTTAAGGGCATTAGAATTCCTGCAGAATAAAGAAATATTAAAATTGTCTTCGGAGAAAAAGAAAACAATTGAAATAGGAGTAAACGGGGCATTGTATAAAAAGAAAGGTCTTCCAGAAAGGCGCCTCTTAAATTTGTTGAATGAAAAAAGAATCATTTCTTTGATTGACGCACAGAAAGAAAGCAGACTCTCAGATGACGAATTTAAAGCTTCTCTCGGGGCGTTGAAAAAAAAGGCGATGGTTGAATTAAAAAACGGAAAAATAATACTAAGCGCAAACAAGGAAGAAATACAAAAGAAAACCTTAGAAGAATTATTTATTGAATCGCTCCCGTTGGAGATTGACTCTTTAACTCCAGAACAGCAATTTTCTTTAAACTCCTTAAAATCAAGAAAAGATATTATTCAAATTAAAGAAGATAAAAAAATCGGCATTGAAATAACAAATCTCGGAAAAGAATTGATGAAATTAAATATAAAAGAGGAAAATATGATTGAACAAATTACTCCAGAAATTTTAAAGAACGAAAAAAATTGGAAGGGGAAAAAATTTAGAAGGTATGATATAACTTCTCAAATTCCATCAATAAACGGCGGGAAAAGACATTTTGTAAATCAAGCTACGGATTACGCGAGAAAAATTTGGACTGAAATGGGTTTCGAGGAAATGTCGGGAGATTTAGTTCAAAGTAGTTTTTGGAATTTCGACGCGTTATTCACCGCTCAAGATCATCCAGTCAGAGAAATGCAGGACACTTTTTTTATCGCAAAGTCGCAAAAAAAAGAAGAATTTGAAATACTAAAAAGCGTAAATATTTTCAGCATGAACAAACAAGAAGGACTTCCAGAAAAAAAATTAGTTGAAGAAATAAGAAAAGCACATGAAAAAGGGGTTAATGGAAGTTCCGGATGGAAATATAAATGGAATGAAGAAGAAGCTAAGAGAATCGTCTTACGAACACACACAACTTGCTTGTCGGCGCAAACTCTTGCAAAATTAAATAAAAAAGAACTTCCAAAAAAATATTTTGCCGTCGGAAAATGCTTCAGAAATGAAACAGTAGATTGGAGTCATGGATTTGAATTCAACCAAACAGAAGGAATTGTCGTCGATAAAAACGCAAATTTCAGGCATCTTTTAGGATACTTGAAACAATTTTTCAAGAAAATGGGTTTTGAAAATATAAGATTCCGTCCTGCATATTTCCCCTACACAGAGCCATCGGTTGAAATTGATGTCTGGCATTCAGAAAAAAAAGTCTGGCTGGAGCTTGGTGGTGCGGGAATTTTCCGTCCCGAAGTAACAATCCCCCTTTTAGGCGAGCATATTCCAGTTTTGGCATGGGGCCCGGGATTCGATAGAACAATAATGGATTATTATGAAATAAAAGATCTCCGTGAATTATACAAAAATAACATTTCACAATTGAGAAAAATAAAATATTGGATAAAATAAGAATGAAAAATTTAATTAAACTAAATTTATGTGATATCTGTCGGAGGCAATTAAAGATATCGCCCTTCAGCGTCGAAGGAAAGGTGACTTGTTAGGAAAACGGCGTTTTCATACGAATGGCTTCAGTAAAATTCAACAAAAAACTTTTTGAAAAAGAAATAGGAAAGATAGATGAAAATATGCAAAATAAAATTGCAATGTTTGGAACAACAGTTGAGTCTGTCGGCGAAGAAGAAATAGAAATAGACGTAACTCCAAATCGCCCTGACCTTTTATCTTATCAAGGATTTAAACGAAGTTTTTTAGGATTCTTGGGAAAAACCAAGGGATTAAAAAAATATAAAATAAACAAACCGGAAAAAGATTATCGAGTTATAATTGACAAATCTGTAAAAGATATACGCCCTTACACTGCATGTGCAATTGTCAAGGGATTAATTTTTGACGACGAAAAGATAAAAGAAATAATTGATATTCAAGAAAAAATTCATAATACCATCGGTAGAAAGAGAAAAAAAGCTGCTATAGGAATTTATCCTCTAGAAAAAATAAAACTCCCAATAACATTTATGGCGTTAGAACCAGATCAAATAAAATTTATCCCGTTAGAAACAGAAAAAGAAATGTCTGGCTTGCAAATTCTGCAAAGGCATCCTACAGGAAAAGATTATGCACATCTTCTGGCAGGAAAAGCAAAATTCCCAATATTTATCGACGCCGACAAGAATATATTAAGCATGCCACCAATAATCAATTCTCAAATAACAGGAAAAATAACTGAAAAAACAAAAGATGTTTTTATTGAATGCTCTGGTTTTGATTTTCATATTTTAAAAAAAGTATTAAATATTCTTGTTACAACTCTTGCCGACATGGGGGGGAAAATATATCAAATGGAATTAAGCGGATTAAAAGAAACAACTCCAAATTTAGAGCCGGAAAAAATGCAAATCTCAACAGAAAATACAAACAAGATTTTAGGATTAAACTTAAATGAAAAACAAATAAAAGAATTTCTTGAAAAAATGGGGCATAACTGCAAAAATAAAATGGTTGAAATTCCGTCGTGGAGAACAGATATTTTGCATGAAGTTGATTTGATAGAAGATGTGGCTATTGCATATGGTTATGATAAATTTATTCCAGAAATACCCGAAATTGCAACAACAGGAGAAGAAAATAAAAAAGAGACAATCAAAAGAAAAATTGCCGAGATTCTTGCCGGAATAAAAATATTAGAAACATCCAATTATCATTTAACTAACAAAAAAGATCAGTTCGAAAAAATGGGAATATCAGAAAAAAATGTGAAAGATTTAATTGAAGTTGAAGAATCTAAAACAGATTATACTCTATTAAGAAATAATTTAAGCCACTACGCGCTAAAAATATTTTCAGAGAATGTGGACGCAGAATATCCGCAAAAAATATTCGAAACCGGAAAAGTTTTTTCATTAAAGAATAATAAGATAAAAGAAGAAGAAAAACTTTCTACAGCAATAACTCCGGGAAATTTTACAGAAATAAAACAAATCTTGGACTATCTCTCAAAAATGATTAATGTAAAATTAGAAATCAAAGAGCCATCAGAAGTTCCAAATCACTTTATCGAGGGCAGATGCGGTGAGATCATATTAAGTACAAATAATATCAATAAAGATATTGGAAAGGAAAAATTAATTAATAAAATAAGAATAGGAAGAGATACAAAAACAAACGAAAAATCAATCGGATTCATCGGGGAAATTCATCCACGCATTCTGCGAAACTGGAAAATAAGAATGCCTATCTCTCTTTTTGAAATAAGTTTAGAAGAAATATTTGAGGAATTGAATTAGAAGATTAAATTTCATTCACTATCTTCTGAATCTCAATTGAGTTAAATCTTTATGTGTTTTTCCTTCAGCAGAAATAATTTTTCTTTTAAATCTAAATATTTTTACAATGCTTAAAATATAAACAATTGCAACCGCACTGAAAACACTTATAATGAAAATAAAAAATTTGTCTGAACTATTTATATTTTTATTAAACATTTCTTTTCCACTCTCATCTCTAGGAAGCATTTGCCCTTCTGAAAATTTATCAGTTCCAGAAATTTGTGAAACATCTTCTTGATTTTGTGGTGAAAGTAACGGCGTTTCAGATTGAACAGAATTATCAGGACTCAATTGAACAAATCCCCCAACCTGCACAAGTCTCACGTCGTCAAACCAAACATTTGTTGATTTTCCCAAATCTGTCTTAGTTGTAGCTAAAACAACCATATGTTTATTTTCAGGAGTCGCCCAATTATTATCTACATTAAAATTAAAAGAATATTTTTTCCATTCAGTTGAATCTAGATAAAACGCCTTTTTCGCCTTCCATGTAACTTGATCTTGTATGTAAACTACTCCGTGAGCACCAGCATCTTGCTTAGCCCAAAAACTAATATCAAAAGATTTTCCTCCAGCATTTTGCAGAATAGGAAGTTCCTGAAGTGCAAATCCATATCCTCTTATATGCAATGATTTCCCCGTCGATCCTGCAAAATCAGAATCTGCAATAGAAATTAAATTCCCAGTATTTGATAAACTCCAAAATGTAGAGCCTTGAGAAAAATCGTAATTTTTTAAATAATTTAGTGAATCATACTCGGTATAAACCACAATAGATTTTGCAGGAATTGTATCTGTCAGTTGTTGGTTTGGAAAAAGTTGAACATAACTTGGAAAATAAGTTATCTCGCCAAAATTATCGAATAAACTTTTTCTCAAATTTCTCGTATCAGAAAATCCCTTTCCAGTATATTTCAACTGTTGAGATTCAATTGTAGGATTAACAACCCATATCGCTAATTTAGGACTCTCTCCAACCCTCGAGAAATCAATAGCCACAACATTCAAATTGTTATTTCCAGATTTTGAAGTTTTAATAATTCTAAAATCATAATCAGTTTGAGGAATACTCTCACTCAATATCTTGCCAGAATTATAATTATATTTTGAAATATCTGTAAATCCAGTTCCACCGCCATTTGTTGCAACATAACAACCAGCATCTCCGTTATACCACCATCTTGCAGCCGCATAAGCTCCCTCGTTAATATCATTAAATATACTATTAGAAACAAAAATAGATGTTTCCAAAACTTTTTGTTTTTTCGCAGAATCAGACAGGCTATTCCATGAAGGATCTCCACAACCCGTTGCAGAATTATCACCTGCCTCGCCAATTATGATTTGTTTTGTCGTTGATGCCTTTGCGGAAATTACTTGCTGAGTGCCAGTTAAATAATCATGAATTCCAACAACATCTATATTATTTTTAATATTTGAAAATTCGGCTTGATCAAATTTTCCATCAAAGCCAATTAATTTAATATTGCTTAGTGAGGGATTAGATAAGAGTTTTGATTTCATTAATGAATACAAATTTCTGAAACTTTCAGGATATTCTTTTGTAGAATCTCTAGGATGATATGCCCAATCTCCATTAGGCTCATTCCACAAAGAAACAAAATCAATATCATATCCTTTTACATTCACAATATAATTTAAACTATCAAACAAGGTATTTACAAAAACCGAATCTGAATATGGATGGTCTGACTCCACTCCTTGAACACCATTTCTATTTTTTTTATCTTCTGAAGAACAAAGTCCAGGATTACCTGAATAAATTTTATGGCAGAATTTATTTTGGGAATTGGTTGGATTATTATGAGATATTGCAGAAAGCCAAAAATATTGATCGGGCCAGCAATTTGTTACTGGCCAAGCTGCTGTATTTTGACACGTCCAATAATTTGTTCCAGTTAAAGAATCAGATAAAAATTTCCCTCCAGAATTCCAATTTGCAAGTTGAATTGTAATTTTATTCTTTTTAGCATACTCTAAAAATTTATACAACCCCTGCATGTTACTCGATTCATAATCTTTCTGAGTTTCAGTAGGTGCATAAATACCTGCATCCCATCCAAGAACTCTTGCAAACTGCATATGAGAAGAATCCAATAATTCTTTGATTCTAGTATCACTCCAATCATTAAAATTACGAGCATTTACATTCCATCCAATCCCCTTAAAGTCGTGAGAAACTTTAGAAAAATCAGAAACAAATCCGTCCTTCAATAAATATGTAATGTCCTTAGAGGCGTACTTAAATTCTTGATTTTGATTCCACTCTCCATAAAACACTTTAACTATTTCGTCATTAAAAACAATCGGAAAGGCCGCAATTCCTACACAAGTTTCAGTTGTAGTGGAAACATAAGGAAAAATACCACAATAATCAATTCCAGAAACAATCTTTTGAATAAATCTCCATGAATTTGCGCCATCCCTCGTATATAAATCCAAATCCTGCCCATTAGAACCGCGATTAGATTCCACAATTGCATATAATTTATTTTGATAAAAGAAAAGTCTTGGTATGTCTGCTTCAGAGCGAAATGCTCCTATTGATTCGGGATTGTTAAAATTCCAAGTTCTTCCATTATCTTGTGATATAAAAACCACAGAATTAACTGATGAATAAGGAGAATTTTTCAAAGATGCACTAGCAGAAAGATAAACATAATTTGTAACAGGATCTTGAACAATTCTTGAAGGCCAGGGAGTACGAACTTTTCCATCAGACCATGTTTGGTATACTAATTTAGAAAAGTAACTTGCATCATAAGTTATTTTATCATTCCAAGTTCCTCCACCATCATAAGATTTAGCAGAAACAATTCCCTTAGCTCTAGCCGTATGAGACAAAGAATCAGAAGGAGAATTTGGATAATCTAAATTCAAACGATATGCAGCTAAAACCAGAATACTTCCATCATTTAATGCACCTATAATCTGGTCATCTGGTACTACTCTAGCAACGAAGTTACCACCGCACCCCCCTGTTCCTTCAAAAACAAAGATATCACTTGGAGCACTCCACGTCACACCATTATCTGTAGAAACAAAAGAAACATCTTTGACAGCATCACTAGTTTTGTCACAAGAAGCCATTGCATAAGTTAAAACAATATTCCCATTGCTTAACACAGTTGCAGCTTCGTCATATCTTGCTCCCCAGCTTCCAGTCGGATAATTCACTCCAGAAGATTCTTGTAAGTTCCAATTCAAACCCTTATCAGAACTTTTTTCATGGAAAATAGTAATTCTTTGAAGCCATCCAGAAACAGCAGTCCGAACCCTCTCTTTATCGTCATAAAATAAATGAATTACATCGCTATTCTTCTCTTTAACAACAGCAGCATTCATTTGATAAAATTTCTGTCTGCAAGAATTAATTGTTGTATCCCATAAACAACTTTTCAAAGAACACCTATCCGCATTACAATCTACTTGATTTCTATAATCAGAACAACTTGTAGCAGTACAAGGTAAAGTGCAAACACTCGGCTGTCCTGTGCAAGTCCACCTAGATTCAACAGCACATGAAGAAGAACACCCGTCGCTGTTTTCAGTATTTCCATCGTCGCAAGTTTCGCTTCCTTCACTAATTCCATTTCCACAAACAGATTGAACAACATTCTTGCAAAGATTATTCACAACATCCCATGCACAATTCTTCAAACATCTGTCAGCATTGCAATCAGCAGAATTAATATATTTATCACAAGTAATTCCAGCGCAAGCAGTGCATGTTCTTGCTATTCCGTCGGTATAATAACAATTTTCACTAATCAAATGACATTCTGTTTTATCGCATAAATTAAATAATCCGGTTCCACATTGAGAACATAAATTCCACGTCGGCAAATTGCAAGTTGAAGAACAGCATTTATCTGAATCAGAAGAAGTTAATTGTGTTCCGGGGCACAATTCCTCTGCATTGCATATATCTCCCGATTGTTCTCCACAAGTTTTTAAAACACACCCAGTTCCAGCGACACAATTTTCATTCGCTGAACAAGTGTCTAATGTATTCCACACAGTTCCATCAGCTGAACATTGTTGATGCAAATTAATATTGCATCTTTTTTCGTTATTAGTACAAACAATTGCCTTACAACTTCCATCAGATTGACAAGCCTGTCCATTTGGACAACCACATGAAGAACATTTGTTAATTAAAGTTTCTAAAACAGCGTCGCAAAATAAGGGTTTTGTAGTTGAACAGATTCCATAATTTGTTCCATCAGTGCAAGTTTTTAAGACACAACCTAAAACAGCATCGCAATTTTTATTTGTTAAATTGCAATCGATTGTTGTTTGCCATACTGTTCCTTGAGCATTGCACGTTTGCCATAATGTTCCCAGACATTGTTTTGTCGAAGGTGTGCAAACATTATCAGAACATATTCCTTGATTACAATATCTTCCATCTCCACAGACATTTCCGCAAAAACCACAATTATTAATATCATTATTTTTATTTATCTCACATCCATTGGCTACTTCTCCATCACAATTTAAATTTTCTGCTGAACAAGCTAAACAAGTTTTTGTTACAGAATCACAATAGCTCGTCGTTGAACAATCTTGATTCGTCCACGCTGTTCCTTGAACATTGCATGTCTGCAAATTATTTCCAGAACATCGTGTATCTCCCGTAGCACAAACCATAACTGCTGCTTCGCTAACTTCCAAGGAATTATTACTTAAAATATTTTCATTTTCATCACCAACAACAAAAACCTTGAAATAATAATTTCCGAGTGAATAAGTTCCGTCTGATTTCAATCCAGCAAGCCACGTTGTACTTCCTTGAGATGATGTTGTCATAATTTTGGTATCAAACCACAACAAAATATCTTTGTAAATTGTATAATTCAAATTTTTTCCATTGCAATTATTTCCCTGCACATTTAATTCAACCATCTCTCCTTCTACTGCAGTCGTAACATTCCACGACGCTGAAGTTAAATCACAGGGTCCTAAACACTCATTACCTTGACATCCATTTACACAAGTGCTTGTAATATTTCTAAATTTAAATGAAGTTCCATTATAATAACAATAGAATTGTGCAAGAGCAGTTGAATTCACACAAGAATTCCCCTGAGGACTACATGTTGCTGAATTATTCACACAAACATTTGTAATATCTCCCTGTCCTTTATAACAATAAAAATAATTCACATCACAATTATTCGCACAATTCAAAACATTGCTGCATCCATCACTTAATTGAGTTCCACATTGTCCAATATAATCAGTACATGTTTTAGTCGGCGTGCACGTCGATGTTCCTCCTCCAGACGACGAACCTCCACCCCCTCTTCTGCCTCCACCTCCGCCAGGAGTTACAGTTCTCGTCCTATTAGTTGTAAAATTTAATTCTTCTCCAAATCGCGCAAGTTTTTTTTCTCCTTCCTTCCCCAATAAAATAGGAATGACTGTAATTGTTTGCAAGGAATTTGGATTTAAAAATCCAATAGGAACAATATAAATTCTTTCTGTTAATTCTTTTAATGTTGTATTTATAATTTCCTCATGAGTATAAGTTCCGTCGTAGATAATGAATTTTAAGGCAGTAATATTTCCTTCTCCAGAATTTCTTTTAATTTTTAATGAAATATTTGTATTCCCATAATCAGAATTTAAAAGCATAACACTTAAAGGATCTATCTCAACCTCGACGGGAAACGATTCAACAGCAATATCCAGTTTCCCCCCATCATCTCCAAAAAAAACAACCAGAGAAATCATAGCAATAATAAAAACCAAAAATATTGAAATCAAAACTACAAACAAAACATTAACCCCCCTTTTATTCATTTACAAATAAGTTTAGTGGTATTTTTAAATTATCCGAAATAACCCTTATTATTTACTTCAAATTTATTGTCCAAATTTTCTTCCATAATTTCAACAACTTCTAAAATATCTTTTTTAATTTTCTGCCAAGCTTCATAAGAATCTCTAATAAATTCTGCTTCTTTCTCTTCGGAAAACTCTATGTCTAACTTCATTAAAATTACCTCAAATCTCACAATCTCCTTGTAAGTTTCAGAAAGTTTATTTTTCTCATCAACACCAATAGATTTAATTACAGAAAATATAAAAAGCGGTGCGTTCACTGGATTCAAAATTACCTCTATAAACTGCAAATAATTTGAAAATTTGTCTGAAATACCTTTTCTAATCTCTCTAATTAAATAATCCGTCTCGCATTCCGCAACTTTCTCAATCTGAAAATCACGATTCAAAGAATCAAAACTCGGAAGCCGATATTTTTCCTGAATTTTCTTGTAATCTTCTTTCAATTTCTCCAAGCAAGATTTATCTTCACATTTATCTTTTGCCATAAACAAGATTAATGAAAAGGTTTTATAAATTTAATGTAACAAATTATTTAGTGCCACAGTAGCTCAGTTGGTAGAGCACCACCTCGGTAAGGTGGGGGTCCTGAGTTCAATCCTCAGCTGTGGCTTTTAATACAGCAAAAATTGTTTTTTGCATAAACTCCCAGTTTTTAACTCGTGAGAAAGCAAAAACAATTTTTGAGGTGTTCAAGAACCCGAGACACGCCCAGGAATTTATTCCGAGGGTTCTTGACAAAATAAATAGAATTGTCAGTATAAAAACTATTTCCCTAAAAATTAGGAGTAACGCAAATTCCTTCTTTGCAAACCATACTTGGAGGACAAGTCACTTCTCTTTCTACCATATAATCGCTTGAACAATCAAGCTCTCTAACCTTCACGCTCGACAAACACGAATCATCTTCGATAAAATCCAATCCCTTAAGTCGATTAAAATATTTCACCTTTCCTTTCTCAATAACATTCCACCCATCATTATCACTTAAATAAACACAGTCAACATAAAAATACTTGTGCTTGTCAATCGGCCCATAGTTGGCATTCGAAGTAAGCGTTGCTTTGCCTGTAAATTGACTACTAGCAAAAAACAAAACTGCCGCAATCACAACAATCAAAACTACCAACAACACCCTTTTCATACCGAACTAAAGAATCAATTACTTATAAACTTTACTTTCCCATGACTCTCAAAATTAAAAGAACAAGCAGAGCAATGAAAAACGCCAAACTCAAAAATCCAAAAAGAAAAGACAACAAATAAAATAAATTTACATAAATTAATTGCGTAGATAAATTATACAACGCATAAGAAACAATACCCAAAAGAATAAACAGAATTAAATTAGTCGTAACAATCTTTAATTTCCTAGGACTAACACGAGTATACTTCACGGGATTTACTTTCCTAAACTTAACAACAGATTTTTTTACTCTAACATTTCTTCGCGCTCTTTTTTTCTTCGCCATAATATATATTGCACAATATAGTTTTTAAAACTTCCGAAAATTTATTTGAGGAAGTCCTTAAAATTTTCTTAATTTTAAAATCTTCGTTTTGGAAAAACGAATGAGTTAAAGATTCTTTAATCTTTAAATTTGCTAAATCTATTTATTGGAAGGAAACCAACTTAATTTGACAACATCACCAGTAATAGATTGAATATTAAAATAAATTTGCTCAATCCAGCCGACGTAAGATTCAGAGAAATTGGAAAAATTCTCCGATTGATTCATTGCAAGATTATCATTACTAATTATAATCAAACCACCCATAATAAAAAATATCACGACAGCAAGAATAATTCTCATTTTCCGAAGTTTGCTTGTTTTCCCGCAAACGAGGAATTAAAAAT
Source organism: Candidatus Pacearchaeota archaeon (assembly GCA_041648455.1). Classification (GTDB taxonomy): domain Archaea; phylum Nanobdellota; class Nanobdellia; order Pacearchaeales; family GW2011-AR1; genus JBAZOZ01. The sequence continues at coordinate 24,102 of JBAZOZ010000007.1, forward strand.
ATTAATTATCATTCTAATTAACCTATAGATTTATTGCCACCCCAATCCATGTGAATCGCGTTCGCAGTTATTGTTTTCAAATTTCCAAACGCTGATAAAAGCCAACTAAAATAAATTTTAACTCCTTCAATAAAACCCGAAGCTGTTTTTAAATTAACATCTTTTCCTTTGAACACATAAATAGCAGTAAGATAAACAAATAATATCAAAGCAATAAGAAGAATAGCAAAAATTTTGTGCCTGAATCTTTTCAATTCTACGAGGACATAAATAGCAATAACTGCTACAGCAACAATTAAAAGAGTAACGCCCACCGCCATAGAAAAAATAACCCATGTAACTATAAAAACATTTCGAATAGCCCCACCAGGATTGTTTCAAAATATACTTGTTTTGAAACTCCCAAAATTGCTTGCAATTTTTAAGACGTTCGAATTCTGGTGGAATTCATATAGCCCCACCAGGATTACTTCAAAATGCAAATTTTGAAGTCCCAGAAAATTTCCTATTTTCTGAGCGTTCGAATCCAATAGCCCCACCAGGATTCGAACCTGGGTCACAGCCTTCAGAGGGCCGTATACTTGACCGCTGTACTATGGGGCTTTATTATTTTAAAAATAAGAAGATTAAAAACTTAACTAAAAAAGTTTAAATATATATCATTCCTGAATAAACTATGGAAAAAGAAATTGGAGTTGTTTCAAGTTACTTTAGTCAGGTAGGTGTAGCTGCAATAAAACTTTCAGACAGCTTGAAAGTTGGAGAAAAAGTTCACATCAAAGGAAACACAACGGACTTTGAAATAAAAATCGGAGAAATCCAAATAGAAAGAAAGCCAGTAAAGCAGGCAAAAAAAGGTGACCATATTGGAATAAAAGTTCCAGACAAAGTTCGGCCTAATGATAAAGTATTTTTAATAAAATAATATTTAAAAATTCCTGAATTAAAATGAAAAAGGGATTGAAAGGATGGTGCCGGAAAATCATACTCACGAGCATCTTAGTTGATTTCATTCTTTATACTTTTTTTACATCAGAATAATTATCTAAATATTTTTATACGGAAAACGAAATTAAACTACCATATAAATATGACAGACAATTGCTTTGCAATTTTTTGTTTTCTATCTAAAAAACTTCAAAAAAACCATGCACTTTAGTGCATAGTAAAATACAAGAAGTTTTTTATATTAGAATAATTTTCTTTAAACGCCCCGATAGTTCAGAGGCCAAGAATGCCGCCCTCTCAAATTGCTGAGGTTTAGTCGATGAGATAATAACCTCTGTTCTCTTAGAACAAGCATTTAGTTTTTATGTCTCGAAATTTCTTCGAGGCAATAGGGTACGGCGGTGACCCGAGTTCGAATCTCGGTCGGGGCGTATCGATTCGAACGAGGGCTTGCCCGAGTTTGAATCACTTCAAAAGTATCGTCTTTTGAAGTTGCCAAAATTTCGAAGAAATTTTTAGCATCGGTCGGGGCGTAAATGATGTTGAACAAAGTGAAACATCATCGCCACGAATTCAAAATTAGAAATCCGAGAGTCGAACAAGCAGAGGAGAATTCTCGATAATTACATTCTTTTCAATCTCCAAAGATTTTTATATCATAATTTATTATTTAAGTAATGAAATTTCCCAAAATAAAAAAGAACTGGTGGTTGTTATTCATATTCAACATTGCATACATTCTAATCTTTGCATTTTATTATATTTATATTGCAAGTTATGAATTTTTATTTTATATTTCGGTAGTTGTATTTTTATCTTTGCTCATCGTTATTACAATAAATAAAACAAAATTCAACAATTTTATTTTGTGGCTTTTATCGTTTGCAGGATTTCTTCACATGGCTGGAGGAGGAATATTTATTGGAGGAAAAAATTTATATCACTTGAATATTATCCACCTTTTTGGAAGTGGAGATTCATTCGTATTAAGATTTGACCAGGTTGCACATTTCTATGGAATATTTGTAATAACCATAGTAGCATACCATTTATTAAATATTTATTTGATCAAAAAAAATAATTTGCTTTTGCGTTGTGTTGTAGTTTTCTTTATAGGAATTGGTTGGGGAGCATTAGTTGAAATTCAAGAATTCGCAACAGTAGTCATGTTTCAAAATACTGGTGTCGGAGGATACTATAATAATTCATTGGATTTAGTTTTTAATGCCCTGGGTGCAGTAACCGCCTCCATAATTTTATACTTAAAAAATAAAAGGGAAACAAAAAATAATGCCAACAAAAAAAGAAAAAGAATTTGAAGAATGGAAAAATAAAATAAGATTAAAACAACTTTTTCCGCAATGGGCAGAAGAAATAAAAAAACACTATCGACTAATTTTAGTTTCATTAATTTTGCTCTCGGTTGCAACAGGCCTTGATTATGTTGCAGGAAATTATGTAACAAAAGTTGGCTCAGCAGAATCTTCAGATTTAATTTTAAGCTATATTCCAGCAATAAATCTTAATATCCTATTTGTATATCTATTTTTAATAATCGTTTCACTTATTTTTATATATCCATTAATTTTTAACGTGAGCAAATTGCATTTAGCAATAGGACATTTTAGTTTGTTAATTATGGTTAGAAGTATTTTTATGTCACTAACACATTTAAAAACTCCAGCAACAGCGATAGCAGTAAAATTCCCCGACCTGTTATCCAATCTCGTTTTTCAAAATGATTTGTTTTTCTCCGGACACACAGCAATCCCTTTAATAGGTTTTTTCTTATTCAAAGAATCAAAAATAAGATGGTTTTTTCTTGCCTCTTCGATAATTTTGGGAGCAACCTCATTACTTATGCATCGTCACTACAGCATAGATGTTCTCGCAGCATTTTTCATAGCATATGGAACATTCAAAATCGGAAAAAGATTATTTAAGAAAATGGAGAATATCAATGAATGTGATTAATTTCTCTCTCCCAACTCATATTTAATCTTGCTTTTTTTGACTTCTCCGAAAAGTCTCCTAAACCAAAAGAAAAATAACTTAAAAGCAAAACCCCCTCTTCCTTCTTTTTCCAGTCTTCTAACATCGAGCAAAATATGATTATGTAAAATTCCAAAATTATACCCATCATTCTTTGACTTTCTTGCAAATGCATGGTCTTCGGCAACATGCAAATCCTCGTCAAAACCCCCGATAGAATTAAAAACGTTTTTCTTCACAAAAACACACGCGCCCGAAAGATGCGGATCAATTTTCTGCATAATAATCTGCCAAAGATTATACATCCCATGTAAAAAATAATCTAACCTCTTATTAGTTATTGGAGTTAAACTCACGCCAGCAACATCCAATTTTCTTTTGTAAAATTCTCCCAAACAATCTTTTAAAAAATCTTTGGGGAGAATAACATCCGCATCTAAAAATAAAAATAAATTATACCTTGCTTTTTTCGCTCCATTATTTCTTCCAACAGCGGGCAAACCACCATTGACTATTTTAGATCCAAATCTTCTTGCTATTTCTCTCGTTCTGTCTTTGGAATTTGCATCAGCAACAATAATTTCATAATTTTTATATTTCTGTCCTTTAATACTTTTCAAAAGATTCCCAATGTTCTTTTCTTCATTATAACTAATGATTATAATACTCACCACCTTTCCCATTCCATTAAAACAAAATTCTTTTATTTATAGTTTTCTAATACTTATGTTTTTTCGAAAGAAATTTTATAAGATAATATGCAGAACCGAAAATTACAACCCCGGGAAGAAGAGTCAACCCCAAAGTTGGAACCAATAAACTTGTTCCAATTGCTCCAATTGTCCCAGCACCAATAGATTCTAAAAAATCAACTGCACCAGGAACCGTTTTCTCAACATCTTTTTGCAAAGCATCTAATTGCATTACCATTTTTCCTTCTTTCAAAATTTTAACTTTTCTGTCTTCTTCAGAAATAACTACAACAAGATTTCCTTTTTTAGCGGCACTCAACGCAGCACTATGCCGCGTCCCAAAATTCTTGAAAACTTTTGTAGATTTTATCTTAACTCCATACGCCTTCAATCTTCCATTAAAATCAATAATAACCGCGCCATCCATTAAAGCAAGCGACTCCAAAAGTTTAGGATTATTTACAACAGCAAAAGGAGGAACTCTCTGATCAACAAGAGGTTTATATTCCACATCACCGACGACAAATAAAGCCCCTTCTCCGCGCTTGGCTATTCTCAATCCTACTTGAATTAAAACTTCTTCTAATTTTTTAAATTCCTTTTTTTCCATAAAATAAGCAAAAGCAGATTGTTTTTAAAGTTTGTGAAGATGAGATTTTTACTGAAAGATATTTTGTTTAGTTAATTTTTGCTGACACCGAAGGTGTTTTAGGGTGGGCGAGCATTTTGAATTTGCCGTATTTAAATTAAATAACAAATTCAAAATGGGAGCAGAGCGTTTGTGATTTGACAAATTTAGAAATAACAACAAATCGCAGGCGCGAGTTGGGCGGGAAATAAAAAGATCACAAAAATCATTACAACTCACAAAGCAAGAATAATAAATCCAATAAATTTAAAATCTAAAACAAACTGACTCTGAAATGAACTCACATTCTAAAAATATAATTTTAATAATAGAAATCCTTTCCAAAAAATACTCTTCAACAGAAAAAACAACTCTTAACAGAATGAGAAACAAACCCGAGCCATTTAAAATTTTAATTTCTTGTCTTCTCTCCCTGCGAGCAAGAGATGAAAACACAGAAAAAGTTTCCAGACAGCTTTTTGAAATTGTCTCAACTCCAGAAGAAATATTAAAACTTTCAGATAAGAAACTTGAAAAATTAATTTACTCTTCAGGACATTATAAAAAAAAGACGCGGGTTTTAAAACATGTTTCTAAGGAAATTCTTGAAAGATTCAACGGCAAAGTCCCTGAAACAAGAGAAGAACTTATCTCAATAAAAGGCATTGGTCCAAAAACCGCAAATATTGTTTTAGCATTTGCATTCGGAAAAAGTGTAATTCCTGTCGATACTCATTGTCATAGAATTCCAAATCGTCTTGGTTGGGTTCAAACAAAAACTCCAGAAAAAACAGAGCAGGAATTGAACAAAATAATTCCAGAAAAATATTGGAATAATTTTAACGCAATATTTGTTCAATTCGGAAGAGAAATTTGCCAGCCAATTTCTCCTTGGTGCTCTAAATGTCCAATAGAAAAATATTGCCAAAAAATTGGTGTAAAAAGAAATAGATAGAGATTATTCCAATCCATAAGACTCAGAAAAAACCATAATCTTGCTGAAATCTTCAAGGAATTTATTTCCTTTTTGAGTAATCTGATAATATTTTTTTCCAGAATTATCAACCTCCTCAATTAAATTATTTTTCATCAACTCATCGATATAAGATTTTATGCTCCCGCTAGAAAGATTGGATTTGTAAATCAAATGCGTAATTTTAACCTTATGCTCATTTCTTAAAACCATTAAAATATCTTTTATTACTTCAAGTTTGGTTCGTTTTTTCATTTCAATTAATTCCCTTTTTAAGATTGAGATGATTCGCCAATAAAACAAAAAATCCTATAAGGAGTATAACTTCATATGTCAAATAAAACAACGGATGCAAGCTAGAAAAGAATCCAACAAAATTTGCAGTTAATATTGTAAGAAAAGAATAAAAAACAATCAGACTATTCCTAGATTTAATTCTTTTGTAGTTTCTGTAAAAATAAATAGTTAAAAAAGAAATCAACAAAAATAAAGTTAAATGAAACACAAAGCTGAAATAAACACTGAACAAAACCGTTATAATACTTAAATAAACGAATAAGACTATCTTTTCCTTTCTCTCTGTTTTTGTAAATAATAAAAATAAAATCAAAAATCCAATCAAGAGAAAGATTCTATAAAAAATAACTGAGAAAAAATTTACCCAATCCAAAAATTCGAGATGCACCAAAAGGGCAGAATTAATAAAATAAGTTTGTAAAATTTCAATCTGATAAAAAAAGGTAAAGTTAACAACAATCTTAAATAAAAACGCTATAGAAATAGACAAAAAAGCCAATGAAAAAAACTTGTAGTTTTTTTCCTTCAAAAGACGATAAATATTATAACTTTGATAAGTTACAAGAATAGCGACAAGAAAGATAAGAAAATCCATAACAGAATCAATTCCATAAAATCTAATCGCTGATAATGATATAGGCATTAAGAAAAGTGTTTTATTTTATTTATAAGGTTTATGAATTAATTGTTCATAGTTTTCCTTCGCGTTTGATTTAAAAAGAAATTAATTAGATTTCTCGGAGGCAAAAAATGAAAAAAACATCTCGAACAATGCTGAAAGAAGAAATAGAAATTTTAGGCAAACAACTTGACCCTCAAGAAATTTTCTTGGTTGGTTTCTTAAAGGGATTTAATAGATACAACCTACGACAATGGCAAGAACTAGAACTTTTGAATCTCTATTATAACAATTAGTTTATTTTTTCTTTTTTTTATTTTTATACTTAGTCAAATAGGAATGTTTAAAATATCTTTTTATCTGATAATTAAAAATGTTAATTAAATTAAATAAACCGCAGGTTGTCTTCAAATGCCCTTCGCTGTAACACACATTTTAGCAGCAGTAATTTTGATTGAACTATTTAGGAATTATTTTGTAAAAAATAATAAAAGATTTCCGAGATATTATATTATAATTGCTGCAATCGGAGCAATAATTCCTGACTTAGATATCGGGGTGTATTATATCCTATCTTTTTTTGGTTTTACTTTTGATCAAATTCATAGAACATTTTTGCATACTTTATTCATACCATTAATTTTATTCTTAATCGGATTGATTTCTTTAAGGATTGAAATCTGGAGAGCAAAACTTGGAAGATATCATATGAAATTATCCACTGCATTATTTATCTTCGCTTTTGGAAGTTTATTGCATTTAATATTAGACGCAATAATAATCGGACAAATTATTTTATTTTATCCTTTCTCAAATTTTTCAATAGGTCTTAATCTCATTAATTATCTTCCCTCGGGAATACAAGGAACAGCATTATTATCCCTCGATGCTGCATTGCTTTTATTCTGGATTTTTTGGATGGAATTCAAATTGAAGATTAGTAATTACTTTTAATAAACCAAAGATTTAAATATAATTAATAATAGAAAATTTAGAGGTGAATACCTCAGATTAATTCTGAGAAAATTTGAAAATGTTAGAAAGAAAATTAGATAAAAAATATGAAGGTCCAGCAAGATATTGTGGGCCAGGAGATATTGGATCTGAAGATAGTTTCTCCAATATAAGTGGGCCTAAATTCCTTTTAGGAGTTGGAATTGGATTGATATGTGTTGGTGCCTATGTCGTCTATGATAAAACTAGAGACCTCTGTCAGACTATTTTTAGAAGATGATAAAAACACAATTATCACCATAAATAATATATACTTAAAAGACATCAAAAAGAATATGAAAGCAGACTTATATACATACGGCGGAAGAATAAGTTTTGATAATATGTTCAGATTTTTACAAGGAGATTTATTTAAAGGTTATCCTTCTATATTACAATCAATAATTCATCAAGCACAAAAAAAAGATTTAGACATTATTGGAATAGCAAGTTTAGATGTGAAAACACAGATTCCTATCGGGAAACAAGACAGATTTGCTTATTTAGTCAATGAATCCAGAACCCTTCCAAAAGATTACACCCATGATAAAATTGGAAAAAATATTTTAGAAATTGAAAACAAAGGAAAGATACTTTATCTTGTAAATGCACAGGGAATTTGCACATTAGATGAAAAAAGAATAAGAAGAGATTTTATTGCAATAGGAAACAATAAAATTCCCTATCCAATTAAATTAGAAGATGCATTAAAAAGATGTCAAGATGATGGATTAGTAGTTTTGTCAAAACAACATCTCGGACACCTGGTCGGATTAGAAGAAAAGGTGGTGGAGTTTAAAGATTATTTTGATGGGCTATCTTACTCTACAGAAGCGCCTCGTAAAAGAGCGGAAAAAATTATTCAACATTCAAAAGAAATTGGACTTCCGGTTGTTGTTGTAAGTGGAGCACACACTTTTGGAAATATTGGAAGAGGATATATTGAAATTCCCGACGACGCAATAAATCTATTTAATAATGAAAAATTTTTAGAATCGTTAAGAACAATTATAAAAAATAAAAATTATAAAAACCAAGGAAAATTTGCAACACCACTTCAAAATGCAGGATGGAAAATTCCATTAGGATTATATTCTGTTGGTTGGGAAGCCGGAATAAAAAAACTATTTGGAGTAAATTATAAATTAAAAAAATAAATAGCAAGTTTTAAAAATAATTCTTTTAATTAGTAATACATCAACTTTTTATTAAATGAGATTCTTTGAAGATCCAAAAAACGAAATTGAAGAAAAGATTATGTGCCGGCCGCTCACAAAAGTCGGAACTGCATTATCTTTAGCAGGAGCATTAATTTTTAACACGACAATAGCACTGACGGATTATTATATAGTAAAATCCCTGAAACAAAAAGAAAATAACTATCAAACAACCAGATTAGAAAAAACAATCCAGGAATCTCATTTAGACGAATTAATGAAATACTAAATACCAAAAAATAACAGACAGCAACCAAAACTTTAAAAACCGAATTTTTCTCTCACTATTATCTAAAATTAACATCAATAAAAATGAAAAGGTCATCAAGACGTTGGAAAAAGAAAAATCAAATGCGTTGGAAGTGGCAGCGTAAAAGACTTAGAAAGGAAAAACGAAAACGTAAAATAAGAAGAGCTCGTTCTAAATAATTTTATTTTTAATTTATTCTAAATAAAAATTAACTAACACCTAATTATAATTAATCCAACCAAAAATTCTTTCTCACATTAATTATATTCTCAATGAAGCATCGCTGACGAAGTCCGATGCGAAGCAAGTTAATTGCGAGGCGAAGCCGAGCCAATTCCCTAAGTTTTTCCGCACTTTTGTGCACTAAGGTAAAAAAGAATAAAAATAATATTTCTGTTACAACAATATTTATAAGCAAAATTCCGCTTTTATAATCATGGCATCTGAAATCTGGACTGAAAAATATCGTCCAAGCAAATTCTCTGAACTCGTCGGACAAAATGACATTATCAAAAGAGTGGAATCTCTCACATCAGCACTAAATATTCCTCATCTTTTATTCGCTGGACCAGCAGGAACAGGAAAATCAACTCTCGCATTAATTGTCGTAAAAACACTTTATGGAGAAAATTGGAGAGAAAATTATTTAGAATTGAATGCGTCAGATGAAAGAGGAATTCAAATCGTAAGAGAAAAAGTAAAAAATTTCGCAAGAACAAAATCCTTGGGAAATGTGCCGTTCAAAATAATTTTCTTAGACGAAGCAGACGCTCTAACACCAGAAGCACAACAGGCATTAAGAAGAACTATGGAAAATTATTCAGCCACTTGCAGATTTATCTTGTCATGCAACTACTCGAGCAAAATCATAGACCCAATTCAAAGTAGATGCTCAATCTTCCGTTTTAAATTATTAGAAAAAAAAGATATTGAAAAATATTTAACAAAAATAGCAGAAGCAGAAAAACTTTCTGTAAAAGTAGAATCATTCGAAATTCTTTATGAAGGGAGTGAAGGTGATTGCAGACGAGCGACAAACTTGTTGCAAGCAACAGCATCGATATCACCAAATATTACAGCAGAATTAGTTTCAACAATAATTTCAAATGCAAAACCAAAAGACATAAAAGTTGTTTTAGATTACGCGCTGGCCGGCGATTTTCAAAGATCAAGAGAAAAATTATTGGATGTGATGTTAAAAGAATCAATTTCAGGGCAAGACGTTATAAAATCAATTCAAAAAGAAATTTGGAATTTGCCAGTAGAACCAGAAATTAAAGTGAAATTAACTGAAAAAACTGGCGAGACCGAATTTAGAATCGTCGAGGGAAGTGATCCATTTATACAATTGCAATCTTTGCTCGCAAGTTTTGTCCTCGCTGGCTTGGGAAAGTAATCATTAGAATTAAAAAGAGTAAAATTATCTTAGATTATGGAAAAAAATATCTTTCATAAATTATCTGTTCCAGATGAATATCTCAATCCTAAAAAAATTCGTGAAGTTATAAATTATGTTAGAACTCGAGGAGATGTAGAAACAATAGATTACATGATTCAAAAAGCAATTAAACAATTTCCTAAAGAAATAGAATATCTCCAACGATATTGGCAAGAGAGAAAAACAACATTCAAATTTTTACAACAACAAAAATTACAAATGGGTGTTTCAAGAAAAGAGATTATAGAAATAAGATATTATAATGAAATAGAAAAATATGCATTTGCTAATTCCATTAATCCAGAAACAATCAAACAAAATTCTTCGCTAATAGATAAATGGTATAATAAACTTCAGCCTTATCTTATTAATTGTAATAATGAAGAACGAGTTTGTATGATTTGCGAGAAAATAGCAAAAATCGCTGCAAGAAAATCAGAAACATTAAGTAAAAGATTACCAAAAATAGAACGGATACTTGAAGGATTTGTAATTAAACAACTTACACAAAATTAAAATGTTAATTAAATTAAATAAACCGCAGGTTGTCTTCATGCTATTTCCTTCGGAGGCAATGAAAGAAATAGCCCCGCAAATACGAAAGGGAAGGTGTGTGCGAACGATTTCGCGAGTCTCCGCATCACCATTCGAGCGAAGTCGAGAGTGAGAGAAAACCGCAGGTTGTCTTCAAATGACATGGACTGAAAAACACCGCCCAAAATGTTTCGTCGAAGTGAAAGGACAAGATCTTGCAATTTCTAAATTAAAAAGTTTCATTAATAATTTTTATAATATATCTGGTCCAAGAAAAAAGAACGCAATAATTCTTCATGGCCCTCCAGGAACAGGAAAAACAACTTTGGCACATGTCGTAGCATTAGAAACCAATGCAGAAATTTTCGAATTGAACGCAAGTGATTTGAGAAATAAGGGAAACCTCCAGGAAATTCTGAAGCCAGCAATGGAGCAAAAATCATTAGTAAAAAACAAAAAAATAATTCTCATAGACGAAGTCGATGGAATCTCGGCGGTAGACAGGGGAGGTTTGCCAGAACTTTTATTTTTAATCAGTTTATCAAAATACCCGATAATCATAACGGCGAATAATATTTGGGACAGAAAACTCAACACATTAAGAATAAAATGCGAGATGGTTCAGCTAAAAGAAATTGACTACAAAACAATAAAAGAAATTTTAATCTGCGTCCTAAGAAAAGAAGAACTTTTCGTGGAAGACAAAATTCTCACGAGCGTTGCGCTGAAAGCAAAAGGGGATTTAAGAGCCGCGATAAATGATTTGCAAACAATCTCAAAACTCAAAGACCCATCAATAATTTTAGACGAGAGAAATAAGGAAGTTGATATTTTCAACGCATTAAAAATGATTTTCAAAGGAAAACCGACAAAAGAAACCTTGGAAGTTTTTGACAGCGTGAACATGCCTATGGATGAAATTATTTTGTGGGTAGAAGAAAACATACCGGCAGAATATCAAGGAGCAGAACTTGCAAAAGCAATTGATGCACTGAGCAAAACAGACATTTTCAAAGGAAGAATTTACAAACAGCAATACTGGAGATTTTTAATTTATGAAAATATTTTATTAAGTTATGGAATTTCAGCAGCAAAAAGAGGAATTAAAACAGGATTTACAAGTTACAAAAAACCTACGAGGATTCTAAAAATATGGATGCACAATCAAAGAACAGCAAAAAAGAAATCAATCGCACAAAAATATGCAAGGCGTGTTCATGTCGGAGAAAAAAGAGCAATGAATGAGTTTCCAATAATAAAACAAATAATAAACTCACATAAAGAAATTGCAAAAGAACTTCGATTAAATGAAGAAGAAATAGAATATTTAGCTAACGAAAATTCTGAAAAATAAAAAATGAGAGAAGAAACTATAAGAGATATACATGAAAATATAACACAAGATATGACTGATGAAGAAATAATCAAATTTGTAGACAATTATACCTGCAGAGAATGTGGAGAAGAATTTAACAAACCCAGAAGTTGTGAAGAATGTATTAATTACGAAATAATGAGAACACATAAAGATCATCTGTATAATTTAGCAATTGAAACAAGAAATATTTATAAAATTATTAACAATTAGCAGTTGAAAAACAGAGTTCTTGGGGGATAAAAATATATCTGCTCAGTGTAAACAAGTATAACCTTATTGTTCTTTTTTTATTAATAACTTTTTGTGAAAGGGTTAAGGTAAGTTTTTAAAGCACATCTTCTTTAACACAAGATGGGTTGGAAGAATTGGCCGAGTTGGTTGAAGTTGGGGATTTCTTTATCAGTAATTTATATAATTATAGCGATTTTTGCTTTCATATTTAATGATGAAAAGGGGATTCTTTTTTCTATTGCCAATTTGCCTCTGTCTGAGATTATCCAAATTAATGGCCTGTTATGGTATTATACTTTTTTACCAATATTATCTTTCGTTTTTTGGTTCATCATCGGCGCCATCATTGGCTGGCTCATCGGAAAAATTAAGAAATAGAAATCTAACCAAAATCAACCAAAAATCTTATAAACTAGAGAATTCTATAATAATTATATACCCCCCAGGATTGCACTGCAAACCTGGGATTTTATTTTTAGATAGTTTTATTAATTTCTTGTTTATCCCTTGTTAATGGGAGACGAAGATAAAAACAAGGAAAGAGTTATGATATTTATTGATGGAAGCAACCATTATCATCTTGTCAAAAATATGTTTAAGGGTTCTAAGAGAATGATTGACTTTAATTTTGAGAAATTTGTTAACTATATTGTTGGAAATAGAAAATTAGTAAGGATATACTATTATAATTCTCCGTTAGATATCAGTTATGACTTGAATAGTTATATGAAACAGCAACAATTTTTTGATAAAATCCAAAGAATTCCTAATTTTGAATTAGTATTATGTAGACTACAGAAGCAGAAAATTAATGGACGGACAATTTATCTTGTTAAGGAAGATGATATTCATTTAGCAGTGGATATGGTTAAATTTGCATATAATAATGCTTATGATATTGCAATTCTAGTTTCAACTGATGGAGATTTTGTTCCTGCTGTTTTAGCTGTAAAGGAAATTGGAAAAAATGTTGAGAACATAGGATTTGAAACAAAATTCTCTTATCATCTAAGAAGTGAATGTGACAGATTTAGAAAGCTCAAGGTTAAAGAGGTTGAAAAGTTCTTTGATTAGATGTTTTTTTAGTGAATTTATTAATTTTATTGGAACAACCTTATTATTCTCAGTGTAAACAATCATCTCCAAAATTATTCAAATAAATCAAAATCTTAAATCGCACACTGAACTCCACCACTGCTCGACAAAGAACTCATTATTCCGGCACTAAATCTCCCATCTTCCCCAAAAACTAATTCTACTTAAAATTAGCATTGCTCGTCTGCATGAGAATTTGCAACATTCGTGCTTACTGAAACTCCAAATCCTGCAGACGCACTTGAACCGCTCAATGTTTGTGAACATTCACTCGGAGCAGTATTAAATGCAGCGCAAATCGCTGTCTTAACTGCATCTGGACTTCTGCTCAATGAAGTTTCAACACCATTAATTATAATCGTCGGTGAACCAGAAACTCCCTTAGCTTCCGAGTTAGATAATTCCGCATTGTATAATTTATCTCCATTCGCATTCATGCAGGAATTAATTTTATTTGCATCAATTCCTAATTTAGAATATAATGAACTCAACTTAGGTATTAAACAATCTGCATCTCCCCTGCAATCTCCAATTGAAGTGTCCTCCGCAAAAGCAATTAAATAATCTAAATGTTTATTTGGATATTCTTTCTCTATGCATAATTGTCTCTTTGCTTCAACAGCCTCGTACTCTCCATGCATTGCTCCAATTTGTCTTATCTTGAAATCAATTTTATCTCTTAACAATTTTGCAACCGGAATCATTGCTTTCTCCATCTGCAATCCATAAGGACAATAAGTGAACACATACAATTCAACAACCGGCTTATTTGATTTGGGAATATCTTTTGGTGTTTGTGTTTGAGAACCTGAAGAATCAGATGAAGCACCTAATAAACTTAAACTTCCCGCGTATTTTCCATCCTTAGTTACATAATATGGAACAACCGCCCCTTGATAATCAAAATTAACTTTGTAGACGCCAGAAACTTCGTCGACGGAATCCAACTTTAAATCTTGAACTCCATTAGAACTGAAATAATCTAACATTTGTTGTCCAACATCTTTTTCAGAAACAGCATTTCCAGTAAATCCGCCAGAAAAATTCCCGACAATTAATATCAGGGATAAAATTCCTAAAACAAAAGTAGAAAGAATCCAGGGATTTTCCCTCATCTTGCTTGTAAGAGACATTTCTTCAGATTCAATATTTTCTTTATTCTCTTTATTCTCTTTACTTTCCATGAGTGCAGTAAATAAATAGCATTTAAAAACATTTTGGTAATGTTTGAGAAAATTGAATAAAGATAAAAAAAGAAGAAATTAAAAAATAAAGAAGAAATTAAAAACATTAATTTATCTACAAGCACAACTAAGACTATATTCTTTCCATTCTTGAGCATCATCTATAATTGTTCCAAGAGCTAATTTTTCATTACAACTAACCAAAGCTTCTTGGCTAAAGCGGTCATTATAAATGCTAGTCTTAATTTCACGCATAAATTTGACCAGACCATTAACACAAGTATATTTAGTTCCACAAATATCGGCGCAACTTTGAGGAACACCATTATAGTTTCCATCGCTGTTTATTATTATTTGATTATTAAATTGTCTCAAAACAGCCGGTCCAATCTCACTAAACTTTACATCAATTTCATCTTTAGTATAAAGATTATTCACTTTTATCACTATAGTGATAGAAAAAATAACAGCTATTATAATCACAACAATCACAACAACCCATAAAATATTATTTGCCATCTCATCACCCCCTTTCATTCATTTTTATTCAATTCAAATTGAATCGTAATTCCTAAACGATATATATATATATTTATTGATTTTATTTTTTATATAAAATGAAAAAGAGAATCTTTATGCAGTATCCATCGGAGGCAATTAAAAAATGATAATTAAATTAAATAGTTGGTTTTTTATGCGTTTTCACCGGAGGCAATTAGAAAACGCCGTTCCGCAATTCGAGGAAGTTCAAAATAAATTTGGTTTCTTTATGCGATTTTCGTCTGAGGCATTTCTGAAAATCGCCGTTCCGCAATTCGAGGAAGTTCAAAAGAAACCAGCGGGTTTCTTTTAATGTCTTACAATATAATAATCGGAAGAGATGAATCTGACAAAAAATCATTTGGAGACAGAGGAATTATTTTTTTAGGAAAGGGCTATGTAAAAATGGGGCAGTACACTTCTTTATCAAACAGCATTTTTGTCGACGTAGCAAGATCTCATGTAATTTTAGTCGCTGGAAAAAGGGGCGCGGGAAAATCTTATACTTTAGGTGTAATAGCAGAAGAACTCACAAATCTTCCGAAAGAAGTTTCACAAAACATAGCCTCTCTAATTTTTGACACCATGG
Organism: Candidatus Pacearchaeota archaeon; assembly: GCA_041648455.1. Taxonomy (GTDB): domain Archaea; phylum Nanobdellota; class Nanobdellia; order Pacearchaeales; family GW2011-AR1; genus JBAZOZ01. The sequence goes on from JBAZOZ010000007.1 coordinate 39,700, forward strand.
GAATCTACTGGACTATGAAATATCAAAATGAAAAAGACAAAAAACTTCTTCAGGAATGGAATCTAAAAGGCAAAAACTTGCCCGTAAAAATATTCGTTCCATTTGGACATTATGATTCTTACATAGAAAAAGGAATTCCTGCCGACGAGAAATTTGCATTGGACGTAACTGAAATGGCTCCTGAAGATTGGATTTTAACTTTCGGATTGGATATAATAAACCCCGTCGCCGTCTTGATTGAGCGAACAATAACAAGATTAAAACAAGAAAATTACTTTGACATTCAAAAAATAATAAATGAGATTGAAAAAGAAGAAAAAACCACGCAAGAAACAAAAAACGCGGCAATCGGGCTTTTTGAAGCTGCTGAAACATGGGGAATATTTGCAGGAGAAGATGAAACACCAAGCCAGGTAAAAGATTTAATCAATGCTGGAACAACAAGCGTTTTAGATTTAAGTGTTTACAATGCAGTAGGATCATTTAATGTTCGTGCGCTGGCAATAAGTTTGTTGTCAAGAAAAATATTTAATCAGAGAATGAGCGCAAGAAAAACAGAAGAAATAAAATCTATTTCAAGGGGATTGGATTATTTTTCATCAGAAGAAAAAAGAGAAGACCCATTGGTTTGGATTTTTATCGACGAAGCGCATGAATTTCTTCCATTGAACGGAAAAACAAACGCAACAGATGCGCTGATACAATTATTAAGAGAAGGCCGACAGCCCGGAATTTCTGTAGTTCTTGCCACCCAACAGCCCGGACAAATTCATCGCGATGTTATGACTCAGTCAGATTTAGTAATCGCACACAGAGTTACAGCCGCGCAGGATTTAGAAGCTTTAAATCTCATAATGCAGTCTTATCTATTGACAAGCATAAAAAGATATATGGATGATTTGCCAAATTTAAAAGGAAGCGCGATAATTCTCGACGACAATTCAGAAAGAATTTATCCTATGAGAATTCGGCCAAGATTCACCTGGCACGGCGGTGAAGCACCAATGGCAATAAAACAAGAAAAGAAGATATAAATTATATTTTTTATTATTCTCCGTGACAGGGAACCTGGCATGGGGGTCGAGCGATTTCGTGGTAGAGAGTAAATACCTATCAATCGCTCGTGCGAAGTCGCGAGATGAGAAGCACCAATGGCAATAAAACAAGAAAAGAAAATATAAATCTGTACACCAATAATCTTTTTAAATCAACGGGAATTTCTTAATTAATGACTAATTGTGAAATGCTAAAAGCGGGAAGAACAGAAGAAGGATATTTTTTAGGAGAAAAAAGAATTTCTTGTCCTATGGCAAATGATTGTTCTTATAAAAATGGAATTTTTGGAACATTTGGAGAATGGGAGTATTCCTTATGTAAAACTCATGGACAAGTAGAACAAACAGGAAGAATAAATTTAGATTCAATCACACAACAACAAAGTCCACCCTAAGCCTAATCTTAAATGGAGCAATCTCGCCAGCCTTTTTAATTCTCAAAATTTTAACGTTTTTCTTATTTCTCTTTGCTTCTTGCTTAATTTTATCAACAATGTTTTTTTCTTCTCCAATTTTGCAGAAATCATAATAAAATATTTTTGTTCCTTTCTTGCTTAAATCAAATGCCTCTTTCAAAAAACTTTCTTTTAACTGCGGACGCGGCATGACGATAACATCAAAGCGAGGACACCTGCGGTTTCCTTCGCTTAACCTTCCCTCTCGACACGGTTGAGCGATTTTTTTAATTGCCTCCGACGAAAATCGCAAATCTCCATCACACAATTTTTTTGCGACCCTCTTAATATCTCCAGGAAGCAATTCAATTTTATTTTTCAAACCATTCAATTCTATATTTAATTTAGCATATTTATTTGCCTCCCGATTAATTTCATTAGAATAAACTTTTTCACATTTAGAATTTTTAGCAATAACAATGCTATAAGGCCCGACACCGGCAAACATTACCAAAACAACATCGTCCTTTTTAATTTTGGATGCAATTTCTTTTCTTTCATTGCTTAATCGTGGAGAAAAATAAGTTGAATCAATATTAAACCTAAAAACGCACCCATTTTCCCTGTACAAAACTTCTTTGGTTTTTTCTCCAGCGACGAACTTTGTCTTCATTTTTCTCAATCTCCCAGAAAATTTTCCAGATTTTTCCAAAACGATTTTAATAGATTTATTTTCTTCCAAAATTTTTTGCGCAAATTTCTTTTTCTCAATTTGTTTTATATTTTTTGGAAAATTCACAATCGCAATATTTCCAAGCAAATCAAATGAACGATGTTTCATCTTAGTTTTATACCTTTTTTTAAAATCCTTAATAGAGTTAAATCTAACAAATTTCCCTTTACGAATTTTCTCAAGTTTTTTCAAATAGGCTTCCTTAATTTTTTTATGTTCCATTAATCAAGAAACAAAAAAGAGAATTTAAAACTTGCCTTTTACACAAAAAATAAATTTATTAACTAACTAATTCTCACTCTCTTATGGTCAAAGCAAGATACGTTTCTATAGGAAAGGGCGGAATGAAAATTTTCAATAAAGAAAAAGAAAAAATT
>JBAZOZ010000008.1:0-39340 GCA_041648455.1 Candidatus Pacearchaeota archaeon
CATTCAATGGCAGAGTTTTCAATATTCTTGGGTCTCTGCTGTCAACAAAGAAAGAAACATTCTTGTAAGCTTCATTTCCAGAATTATCTTCTGCTTTAATTATCAATTCATTGAGTCCCTCACTAAAACTTCTTTTTCCAAAATTGCTTTCACAATTTGAGCAAACACTTATCCATCTTCCCCTTCCATTAATCAAATCTGAATAATAAACATCTGCCCCTTCATTTAATTCAAAAGAAAACACTACCGAACGAGAATTATAGAAAGAGCCATTTAATGGAGAAGTTAATGTTATTACTGGTGGCGTTGTATCAATTGTTGTTCCACTACCATTTCCTGTTGAACACTCTTGTGTAACCCGCAAACAATCTGGCCACACTCCATGAATATAACAATTTTCTGCCTCTCGATAAACAGACATGCATCTTACACAACCGCCCGAGTCAGAGCATGTTTTATCTGGTTTATAATTATTGCAATAATGAGTTACTTCTCCTTTATCAAAACACGCCCAGAATTCTGCACTCGCGAAATTAATTAAAACTATCGCCATTAAAATCATTCCAATTGTTAACATTATTTTGCTTTTCATTTTCTTAAATTTTTCCTGAATTTCTGTATATTCAAAATCCTCAATCTATTCTGCGCGTAGGTGCAGTCGGATTTTGAATTTGTTTTTCTCTTTCCGTGATTATAAAAAGGATGCTTGCAAAAAAATAAGCAAGCAAAAAATAAAATAAATTTTTTCCTAGATAGCTTCTCCCCAGAAGTAAATACTTCCAGTGTCGAAGTCTCCGTTGCATGGCTCTGGCATGTCTAACTTGAAAGTTATTGCCATTTCAGCTCCTGGTGCTAATACATTAGCAGTGTAGTAAGGTCCTATTTGTCGATCTTGAAGAATTTCCATATTATTATAGAATATGTTTGGATTATTGAATCCAATTCCGTAATCTATATTTGTATATCCTTCATCATCTGTATCTCTTTGTATAGTATCACCTGCAACACTGTCAACTCCATCATCTCCTGATGATGAATAAGCTCCATTTGTTACGTAATATCTGAAGTTCTTCAACAGAAGAGAATTTGTTCCTTCACATCTAGTTCCAGAACTTGATGAGTCGTAAAAGTCAGTACCTGATATAAACATATCAAGCATAACTCCAGAACTTTCGTCAGCATTATTTCCAACTAAAAGAGTGTCAGAATAAGCTGATGTTCCTGGTCTAACTTCATCAAAAGTTAATTCTCCGTCAATGCTTAAAGCAATTTCAGGATTAAGGAACCAATATTCGTTCTCGTCCATTGTTCCAAGAAGACCGTCAAGATCTTCAGCTTCAACAGTTATCCAGTATTGATCATACATACTTTCTGGTGTTTCTACAGTCAAGATACATGTGTACCCTTGCATAACCTCGCTATCAAATTCAAGTTCTTCTTCAAGGATTCTTGCATTACATGATTCAAAATTAATTTGATTTTCATAACAATTAACTTCAATATCATTTCCTTCTCCTTGTACATCGCCAAGCGTTGCATAAACTTCTAAGCCGTCTAGCTTGTTCTTATCCATAACAAGGACGTCCCATTTTATTTGTTCACCTTCGAAAGCATAATTGTTTATTCTTTCAACCAATGTTTGACCGTCTGCTGAAATTCTTCCTGGTTCAGTTGCGTCATCATATACAACTCGGTTATCACACATCCACACTCTTGGTGCGAATTGTTCAGTTGTTATGTCAACACCAATACCACTTCCAACACTAACAGCGAAAACAGATGGCATTACGCTCAATGCGAACAAAGCCATTATTGATAAAATTAATAATTTTTTCATTTCGTTTATTTATAACCTCCTTTCAACTCTATTAACAAATCCTCTGCAAAACAGATTCGTTATACCATTGTTATACGTATAACTATGAATTAATAAATGAGAAGAAAGATTAATCATTGTAACCCTTTTCAAATTTACCCTTTTTGTCACCATAAAGAAATCAAGAAGTAATTTGTTTAAAAGCATTTTGTCGTCGGAGAATATACTTTTTGTTGTTACTTGAAACCAATGCCTAGCAGAAATTATCGAACAAAATAAGATTATAAATTTGTTTTTTTCTGTATCAAAATAATTTCAAGCAATATCATATCTAACAGAACTAAAATACTAACTATCCAGAAAATATTATTATTATTATTGTTAGATTCAGAAACAAGTTGAGCTTTTATCTTCCCGTCATTTGTTGCTCTATTTATTATAAATGATGAAATCTTTTCTTTTTTGACGGGCTCTTTCTTTTCTCCGAAGCTAATCTTTTCTTTATCTGATTTTAATAGTATTGCTGCATTTTCTTCAGCAGAGTCAATAAAGACAAGATTTATTTTAGTGTCATTTATTCCATCGCCATCCAAATCAAGTTCCTGGGTATCGCTTAGTTTGATAATTAGATTTTGTGGATCAGAATAAATTGTCATGTAAATAGTTTCATTTTCTATTTTATCAATTTTAAGATTATGAGAATTAACTCCATACATGAATTCATATTCTCCATTTTCAACAACATTCAATAAGTCTGTCTGTAAAATTATTTTTTGTTCTTCGTTATTATAATTGCTATGGCCATTTCCAGTACCGCTGTAAGTTATTGTGAATCCTGGTCCATTTTCAGAAAACATTTTTCCTCCAATTTGAGCCTGCAGTTCGCTTGTGTATTTTCCGTCTTGATAATTTAAAGTATCTATTGTTATTTCATAAGTCAATTTTCCATTAGTGTATCCATAACCATATCCATAACCGTAGCCATATGTTGCAGTATTTGAAATTAATTTTATTTTATTAACCCCGGCACAACCAGAAAGAAAATTTCCATTAACACCAAATTTACACGACTCTGATGTTGGGCCTCTGATAGCCAGATTCAAATATTCAACATTTAATCTTTCATTTGAGTTTATGTCTAAAGATGCAGTAAATGTAATTGTTTCGCCTCTCTTTAATATTTCTTTATTCGCATTAAGCCCCAAGTTAAGAGCATTTATTGGTCCAGATAAAATTAATAGAATCAAAATTACTGCAGTTATTATCCCCGCAAAAACTTTTGTATAAATTGTCTTCATCTTCAAATTTTCCTGATTTGAATGAGATAAAAAATCTCTAATTTTTTTCATCTTAAAAATTTCCTGTTTTTAATGAGATAGAAAATTTCCTATTTTCTATATTTGCAAAATTTTTAATATTATCTGTGCGAAGGCACAGTCCAAATTTTGTAATTGTATTTGAATGAGGCAAAAAACTTTTTGTTTTTTTTATTTTTTATTTTTAGTTGTATGCAAGATTTATCATTCTATTCTACTCAGATATGTGTGCTTATAAATATTACCATTTTATAATGACATAGGTTTCAAACATTTATAAAAAATTATTACTGGACTTGAGTAATCAAAAATGGCTGAAAAATACTTTACAGAAATTCAAAACTTATTATAATCAAGGACGCTGATATTTCCCCAATTGCGTCTTGATTACTTCAAAAACCGATGGTTTTTGAGGCACAAAAAATCTGAAAGATTTTTTACGTTGAGGGAAAGATATACAATTTTGGTTATCTTCAAAATATAATTTTGAATGAGCCAGAAAAGTTAATATTTTTCTGGAATTATTAATACATCAAAAATTGTTTTTTGCGTAAACTCTCTGTTTTAACTCGTGAGAAAGCAAAAACAATTTTTGGGGTGTTCAAGAACCCGAGACACGCCCCGGAATTTATTCCGAGGGTTCTTGACATCTTTAACTATATCTTCTTCTTTTAACGATTATAATACTAACTGTAATTCCCATCAATCCAACTAAAAATAATATTACTATGATTGTTCTTCCGTTGCTTAGAGTTCCAATAACAGCACCAGTAATCCCAGAAAAAAATCCCAAGTTATTTTTTGTTTCATTTTCAATTTGAAGAGGATTTCCACTTAATTCTTCTCCAAGAAGTGCGATTTCAGGGCAGTCTAATGGGCAGGTTTTAGATGTTTCTTCACTATTACAAACCCCATTTCCACAATATCCTGTAACTAAATATTCCATATCTATAATCTTCGTTCTTCTGCCGTTTCCACCACTAGTTCCTGTTGTTGTAATAGTAGAAATTGTGTTTATAGTAAATGCTGGTTTGTCTTTTGATTTAAATATTTGATTTCCGATAATTGTTTCTAACTCTGATTCATAATTTCCAGCATCATAATTTATTGTATCAAGACTAATCTCATAAGTTAATTCAGATTCACCTTGTCCATAACCATAACCGTATCCGTAACCATATCCAAAATCATATCCATAACCGTATCCATAAGAATTGTCATATCCATATCCGTAGCCATATCCATAACTATTTGCTTCAGATATTTTTTTTATAGTCATTCCATCACATCCAGAAATTGGTTTACCCTCAATGTCAAACTCACAAACATTAAGACTTGTTAAGGGGCTTAACCCATGAAGGTTTAATTTTAGAGTTTTTATCGGCAGATATTTATCTACTGATTCTATTTTAATGCTCGCATTAAAAATAATTTTTTCTCCTTTTATTAAAGAATCTTTATCAGTATTTAGTTCAAGAACAAAAGCTTTTGCAGGACCCACAAAAATAATTAATCCAAGAATTATAAATGTTAAAATCCCAGCTATAATCTTAGATTTGTTCGGCGCCTTCATGTCATTTTTCAAATTCTTTAGCCTTTTATTGATTTTCATATTTCAATGTATATATCCAATGGAAGATAAAGATAAAATCCATTTTTAAACATTTGGTTTATGTTATCACTCAATCGTTACATCATAAACATAACTTTTAAATACTCAAAAATATCCAGATAGATACTGCAAAATATATATTAAAATGGCAGAAAAAACAAAGAATAAATCAGATGTGGAATATTCTGTAGTTGTTCCAATTTATAATGAAGAAGAAAATATATTGCAATTGGACAAGGAAATCAAGCAGGTTATGAATAAGTTAGGAAAATATGATGTAATCTATATTAATGATGGCTCTACAGATAATACCTTAGAGAAATTAAGAAGCTTAAAAAATGTGGAGGTGATTAATCTCAGCAGAAATTATGGACAAGCAACTGCTTTAGATGTGGGATTCAGGGCAAGTTCAGGAAAGATTGTTATTTCTATGGATGGAGATTTGCAGAATGATCCTCGAGATATTCCAAAACTTCTTAAGAAACTCAAAGATGATAAGTTAGATGTTGTTGCAGGATGGAGAAAAAATAGAAAAGACAAGGGCGGAATAAAAATATTAACTAATCTTGGAAGATTCATGAGAAAATTCTTGATTAAAGATGAAATTCATGATACAGGTTGCACATTAAGAGTGTATAAAAAAGGGGTTGTCAAAACTTTGGATATTGGCGGAGAAATGCATCGTTACATTCTTGCATTGCTAAGATGGAAGGGATTCAGAATTGGAGAGGTTGTTGTTAATCACCGTCCAAGAATTAATGGCAAAACCAAATATGGTTATTCAAAAGCAATAAGGGGTTTTGTTGATTTGATTTATATGTGGTTTATTCAGAAATATTATCAAAGGCCATTGCATATTTTTGGGGCGGTTGGCGTAGCTTCTTTTGGAGCAGGATTTTTAATTGAATTTATTCTGGCTTTAATTAAAATATTTGGTTATATTGATTTAAGCGGAAATGCGTGGTTCATATTAGGATTTTTCGCTATGGGAGCAGGAATTTTCTTGTTTAGTTTTGGAATCATAATAGATCTTTTAATGAAAATATATTTGAATACGTCCCCGTATGAGAAAAGATATTATGTAAGATCTATCTGGAGGCAGTAGAAGATGGGGAAGAAATTATTTGGAAAGAAGAAACAAAATAGGAAAAGAATACTTATGTTGAATTATGAGTTTCCTCCGTTGGGTGGGGGAGGGGGCATTGCTGCAAAAAAATTAGCAGAAGGATTCATTGAAAAAGGATATATTGTTGATTATTTGACTACGGGATTTAAGGGATTAAAAGAATTTGAAAAAGTTAATGGAATAAATATTTACAGAGTTAAAGTCATAGGAAGAAAAGATTTATCCACCGCCACAATGGTTTCAATGTTAACTTTTCCAATAAATTCCTACAAAAAGGCACGTGAATTATGTGAGAAAAATAAATATGAATTCATCAATACTCAATTTGCAGTTCCCACTGGTCCATTAGGTGTTTGGATTTCTAAAAGATATAATCTGAAAAATGTTCTTTCTTTACAAGGAGGAGATATATATGATCCAACTAAAAATAATTCTCCACATCTGCATTGGTATTACAGAAAAGTTGTAAGATGGGTTTTAAATAATTCAGATATTATTGTAGCTCATTCTTCAAATACTAAAAGAAATGCAATAAAATACTATCATCCACATAAACAAATCAAAATAATTTCTATTCCCTATGAACTAACAAAATTCAAAAAAGTTTTAAGGAAAAGTTTAGGGCTAGAAGAAGATAAACTTTATTTAATTGGAGTTGGAAGATTAGTTAAAAGAAAAGGATTTGATTTTTTAATTAAAAGTATTGCTAAAATAAATAATGATAAAATTCATGCTTTGATAATTGGGGAAGGTCCAGAAAAAGAAAATTTAATAAATTTAGCAAAAGAATTAAATGTTTCTGGTAGAATTCATTTCTTGGGATTTGTCTCAGAAGAAAAGAAATTCCAATACCTTGATAATTCAGATATTTATATTCTCTCTTCAGTTCATGAGGGGTTTGGAATAGTTTTGCAGGAAGCTATGCAGGTTGGATTGTCAATAATTGCTACAGATAATGGTGGGCAAGTAGATTTAGTTAAAAACAATCAAAATGGTTTTCTTATAAAATTTGGAGATGAAAATGCTATGAAAAAATCTATTGAGAAGTTAATAAATGATAAAAAATTAAGACTAAAAATTAAGAAGAACAATCAAGAAAAAATTAAGGAATTTAGATTAGGAAACATCGCTAAGGAATATTTTGGGGTGTTAGGATGAAGAAAGCAGCGATAATAATTGTGAATTGGAATGGGAAAAAATTCCTAAGGAATTGCTTGAACGCAGTTTCCAAACAAACTTATAAAAATTATGATGTTTATTTTGTTGATAATGGGTCTATTGATGGAAGTTTTGATTATGTTAAAAATAACTTTCCAAAAACAAAAACAATTCAATTAGATAAAAACTATGGCTTTGCAAAAGGAAATAATGAAGGAATAAAAGAAGCATTTAAAGATAAAAATGTTGAATATATTGTTTGCTTAAATAATGATACAATTGTTGATAAGAATTGGCTGAAGGAATTAGTTAAGACTGCTGAAAAAGATAAAAATGTTGGGATGGTACAATCTAAAATATTTCTGAAAGACAAAAAAACATTACATAGTGTAGGGGGTATTCTTAATTATGATTTCTCATCTGAAAGTAGAGGTTTTGGAGAAAAAGATGAAAATCAATATAATAAAGAAGAAGAAATTTGTTTAGCAATAGGGTGCAGTGTTATAATAAAAAGAAAAGTATTGGAGAGAATAGGTCTTTTTGAAGAGAAATTTGAATCCTACAAAGAAGATGATGATCTTTCTTTAAGAGTAAAATTAGCAGGATATTTAATCTATTATTCCCCAACATCTATTGTTTATCATCTTCATTCCTCAACATTTAAAGAAAAATCTTCAAAGAAATTATTTTTTAATGAAAGAAATAGAATATTTAATCTAATAACCTATGGAACATTTTATCAGATAATAACTACCCCCCCTTTTACAATTAAAAGATATCTTAAAGAAAAAAAATCAGTTTCCGAAGTTAAAAGTAATAAATTTATATTAATTATAACTTTACTAAAATCTTATTTTAGTGTCGTTCCCAATTTATTTTATTTTATTAATAAAAGATTCAAAATAGGAGGAAACTATGATAAAAAAGAAAAATATGCATGATAGAAATTTATTTTTTGTTACTAAAAATTCTAAATCAGGTGGTGAATCTATTTTTATAAATAAGATAGTCCCTTTTTTAAATAAAGAAAATTTTTTAATAAGGACCTTATCTATTTCAAATGGAAATAATTCTAATAATGAAATATGCTTAAATTCTAAATTGTTTATGAATGAAGTTATTCCATCTATAAGAGACTACAACATAATTAAAAAAGAAATGAATAATGATGGATTAATTATAAATTATATTTTCGGTTTACAATCTTTATATTATTTTTTTGCTTGCTTTTCAAAAAATAAGAAAATTATATCGACATTCCATACCAATATTATTGGAAAATTTAACATAAAATACCCCTATGATCTATTAAGTAAATTTATAATAGTAAACTTACTGACATTATTTTCTAAAAAAATGATTTTTATTACTGAAAGTCAGATGAATGAATTTAAATTTTTATGTTTATTTAAAAATAAATTTAATTCAAAATCTATTTTTATTTATAATTTTATAGAAAAAAGTAATATTCTAAAAAATAAAGATTTCAAGGATAGAGATTTGACTTTATCTTTTGTTGGTAGGTTAAAAAAATCAAAAGGTTTTTATGATTTAATTAAAGTAATAAATAAGATTGATAATAAAGATATAAAATTTAAGATAATTGGAGAGGGTCCTCTTAAAGAAAAAGTTCCTCAAAAAGATAGTATTCAAGTTATTGGAGAGATATCTAATCAAAAAGTAATTGAACAACTTGATAAATCTCAAATTTTTATCCTTCCATCATATTCCGAAACATTTGGTTTAGTAATTCTAGAAGCTATGGCCAGAGGTCTTGTAGTTTTAGCATCTGATCTACCTGCCATAAGAGACTATTTTATTGATGGCCGGAATGGTTATCTTTTTCCACCCGGAGATGTGGAAAAAATGAAAGAGCTAATTCTTTATCTAAAAAATAATCCCCAAGAAATAGAGAGAATATCTAAAAATAATTTAAAAGATATATGGAAATTCACCGCAGAAAAACAAGTTCCCAAATATATTAAAGTTTATAAAGAAGTATTAAAAGAAAGCAAGAAGAAAAATAAAAAATGCTAAATAAAACCTATCAAACCCACAAAGAAACAATTCACAACTTTATTTGGAGATCCTTACAGGTATTTGGAAAACAGGGAATAACATTTCTTATCTTTATTTTGTGTGCAAAGTTATTAACTCCTTATGAATTTGGAATTTACAATTATGTTTTGGCAATTATTTTCTTTTTAATTATATTTGGGGATTTTGGAATCTCAACAGCAACATCCAAGTATGTTGCGGAGTATAATGTAACTGATAAAGAAAAGTTAAAATCTGTGTTGTTTAACTCTGGAATTATAATACTTGGATTAACTATTTTAATTACAATTCTAACTTTAATAATTGGTCCTTGGTATCTCAAAGACAAATATGTTTATGTTTTATACTTATTACCTTTAATTTTTCTTGCACCAATGACTTCCTTATATGATGGAATTTACAGAGGATTGAAGCAATTTAAAAAATTAGCAATAATTTCAATAATTATTGGAGTTATCTCAATCCCCCTTGTTTATATCTTAATAAAACAATACGGCCTGATAGGAGCATTAATCTCTCAAGGTTTATTTTATTTAACTTTATTAATTTCTCTAGCTTTAGGATATAGAGATTTTAGCTTTAAGTTTAATAGGGAGGTTATGAAAGAGGTTGGGAAGTATAGTTTAATAATAGGTATTGCAAATTTTGGTTATTTTATATATACTAGAATTAATATTTTAATTTTAGGTCATTTTAATTTTATAACTGAAATAGGATACTATGAAATAATAAATAAACTATTTTTAATTTTAATAATCCCATTTACAATTCTATCTCAGGTAATTTCACCAAATATAACTGAGATATATTCAATGAATAAATTAGAAGAGCTAATAAAGAAATATAAAAAATATATGTTTTTTTCATTTTTAGGTGGGCTTATTATAATGCTATTTACTTTGATGTTAATGCCTTTAATATTAAAATATTTATTATCTCAATATTATAATCCAATTACATTAAACATTTTATATATATTATCTATTCTTTTAATAACCCAATCTATGGGAGTTATTGCTGCAGTAGGTTTTAGCACGTCCAGTGGTTATGCTAAATTAAACATGTACTTTTTACTTATTTTTGGTATAATAAACATATTCCTAAGTATATTTTTAGTTAAATCATTAGGATTTATGGGTATTATATATTCAACCTTAATAATAAAACTCTTAACAGATATTATATTTATATGGGTTTATAATTTAAAAATAAAAAAATTAATAAAACACAAGAGTTTAATCCAAAAATGAAGAAACCTAAGATAATAGCATTTTATTTGCCACAATTTCATGAAATCCCAGAAAATAATAAATGGTGGGGGAAAGGATTTACAGAATGGACAAATGTAAAAAAAGCTAAACCCTTATTTAAAGGACACAATCAACCAAGAGTTCCTTATAAAAATAATTATTATAATCTTTTAGATCCTAAAATTGGGATTTGGCAGGCAAAATTAGCAAAAAAATATGGGATATATGGTTTTTGTTATTATCATTACTGGTTTAAAGGGAAGAAACTTTTAGAAAAACCGGTTGAAGAAATTCTTAGATTAAAAACTCCTAATTTACCTTTTTGTTTTTCTTGGGCCAACGAATCTTGGAGTAGAACTTGGTATGATAATAACAGAGAAATTTTAATGAAACAAGACTATGGAACAAAAAAAGACTGGAAAAAGCACTTTGAATATCTTTTAAAGTTTTTTAAAGATAAGAGATATATAAAAGTAGATAACAAACCTCTTTTCTTAATATATAAACCCACTCAAATTAATAAATTAGATTCTATGATTGAGTATTGGAATTATTTAGCAAAAAAAGAAGGATTTAGTGGAATACATATTGTTGAAACTCTTACATCTAGCCAACAAAAACCTAATTTTAAATATTCTGAGGGAATAGTTTTTTATGAGCCAGGATATACTATATGTAATCATAGTTTATTAAAAAGAATAAAATTAAAAGTAAAATCAAAAATTAATAGAATTCTTGAAAATAAATATCTATTAAATAGGATAGATTATGACAAAATATATAGGGAGATTATTAAAAGGAACTTAAGTAATTTTAAAAAGAAAGTTTACATAGGATCTTTTGTTGATTATGACGATATTTCGAGGAAGAAATATCAAGGATTTATTTTTGATAATGTAACTCCAGAAAAATTTGAAAATTACCTTAGACAATTACTAAAAAAATCTCAAGAAAGTGGATCCGAATTTGTATTTTTAACTGCTTGGAATGAATGGGCCGAAGGAGCATATCTAGAACCTGATAAGAAGAATAAATATAATTTTCTTAATTCGGTAAAAAATGCTCAAGACTTTAAAAATATTTAGAAGTTATTTTATATATTGAATATCTAAAACGAACATCTCTATTAGGAATTTCATCTACTAATTTAAAATTAAACTCGTTTATCTGTGATAAAAAAGCAGAATAATCTTTATTTGAAAAAGAATCCTCAGATAATATTAAAAAAGTGATATTTTTATCCCTGATTCTATCTTTCATAATTATTAACTTAGGATCAGTATAGGGTACTAAAGTAAATATTCTTGTCCTATCATAATATTCATAAGATTCATCATCTAGAAAGTATATATATTGATATTTCTCAGAGTCATTTAAGAAATCTGCATTAAGACAATAATCTAAAGACCATGATCTAGCTATAACTATTTGGTCAGGAGATATATTATTTTTTATTAAAAAAGAACATAATTCTCTTTCAGGATATACTGGCTGACCATGAAATGGATTACTTTCTCCGCTCTTTTCTTTTATTAGGTCATTTATTGCATTATATGGAGAAAATAAAAATAAGAAAAATAGGATAATAAAGATAATGGATAAGATTTTTTTAATATTTTTCCTAATCAGTTTATAAAAAAAGAAGAAAGAAATAGATAAAATTATTATATAAAATGGGAATAGGTAATACATATATCTTCCTTGCCACACAAACTGAAAATTACCTATAAATAAAAAATAGATTATAGATCCTAAAAATATTACAAAGAGCTCTATGCTGTTAAAAATGCTCTTTATATTTTTATTTAGAAAAAATTGATTAATAAAAAAAGAAATCAACACAAAAATTATACCAAAAGGGATAATTTGTGTAAACCATGTATATCCTATTGGATTAGCATCAAATTGGTGAGGAACTGCCGGAAAATTAAATAAAAATAAAAAACCCTTGTTGATAGAGTGAATAGATCCAGAGTAATTAGATAATACAATATATGTTAATATTATTATCAAAGCTATAAAGATTAAGTTTATTCTATAATCTTTTAAAATTTTCCATCTGTTCGATAGCAAGATGTAGCTCCTTATAAAACCTAGAAAAAAAATTATAAAAATTATACCTAAAATCATTATACTGGTAGATCCTATTATATTATAAAAAAAGAACCAGAATGACAAGACCATTCCAGTGATTATAATAGAATTAAATTTTTTTATTAGGATAAGGGATATTAACATGAGGAAAAGAATTATTTCATATTCTCTAATATATCTAGCCAAACCAATTGCTAATGGGAGTGTAGCAAAAAGATAGGAGCTGAATAAAGCAATTTTTTTATTTTTTATATAATATTTAGATAAGAAATAAATTAGGATTATAGAAATAGTGCCAAGTATTACAAATGGTAATTTGAAGGCAAAATAATTTTCATAACTAACAAAATATTTAATCGCAATTAACAAATAAGTTGTAACAATTGATCTTGGTTGTTCAAAAAAACCACCAGTGTAAAAATGTTTCATTGCATTCAGATGTCTGTATTCATCGTTGACAAGATCAATATTTCCAACATTCCAAACCCTCAAAACAAATCCCAATACAACAATTCCAATCAACCCCACACTATACCACCACCCCTCACCATACATCCACTTCACAAATGAATAAGGCAACCTCGCTAACCACACCAACGGAGAAATTAATATTCTAAAAATACCCTTTAACCATTTCCTTTCTCTAAAACTCTTACCTACTCCATAATTTATGTTTAACTTGCTGATTAATCTGAACTTCCCCCCAAACTCCCCACATCTCTTTTTTTCTGCGTTTTCCTCGCTGATTTTTTCATCTTCAATCTCTTTTTCAACTTTGTTTCGATATGCGTAGAAAGTGAGGAAACCGAAAGCAATGCTTAATGCTGTTATCTCCGGCATAAGTTCAATTATAATTTGTCTCTTCAAAAATTGGTTTAATGCAATAATAATTAACGATAGCAAAAAGAAATGGCTGAAATAATAAATCATGCTTGAACCTTTTCTATTGTCTTCAGGAATTTTATTTATCTTAAATGCAAGAAAGATAGTATTTATTGCAACAACAAAAAAGAAAACATAAGTTAAATTTTCTTTCCAGAAAAGAGGAAGAAAATTAAGATAGTTGAATAACAGCAGAGAACAAAATAAAACATCCACTACCTGAGTAAGGTGTTTTAATATACTATAATAATCCAACTTAGGCAATCGCAGTTTCATTATAACTCTCCAAAATTATCTTTGCTTTTCCAAAATAAATTTTAGCTTCATCTAAAACCTGAATTTTAAATTTGCTTCCTTCATTTATTTCTACCCGTTCTTTATAAGAAACATTATCTCCATCAATTTCAAGTTTTGTTTTATCAATAATTATTACATCAGAATCAATCAGCTTTTTGTCTGCATTCTTAGGAAGATAAAACCACCCCCCTTTATCTAAAGAAATTGCATCAGAATAAATCCATAAATAACCTTTATCTATTTCAAAATTGTAATCTCCTTTTTCAGTTAATTTTTGTTCATATTTTTTATTTAACCAATCTTTATCTAAATCAATTGTATCTTCTTTTATTCCCGTTTGTTCTATTTTTTGCTCCTTTCCTTTCCACCAATACATAAATCCAATCGTCTTAGGAGAATCAACTTTAGTATAAAAGTTAAAATTACTCCAAGGGAGAGAATTTCCCAAAATCAAAACCTTATTAGAATTTATTTTAATATCCTTTATTGTAGAATCTGCTGACTTATTATACTTGTCTTTTGTGAATGTTATATAATAAATATTTCTTGGAAGGTTGTCTAATTTTATTTCAAAATATTGTTCTTCTCCTTGTTTTCCTGTATCTTTGTTTTCCTCATCATCTTTGTAAACTTTATTAAAATGAGACTTTCTTTGATAATCTATAATCTCTACAGTATACTCGTCATTTCCAATATAAGAATTTAAATCTTGCTTTGTAAATTTTATTTCAAGAGTTCCTTCAGCATAAACTGCCAATTTAAGATTATCTCGAAATTGAGTTTCAATTCTTGTTTTGTTTTTATTGTAACCTTGAATTAATGGAACTCCTCCGCTAAATCCTACAAAAGAATAAACGCTTTGCAATGGAAAGTTTGAATAAACAAAATTTTCAGCATTATCAGAAGTTTGATAGTTTTCTATTGTAAGTGTGTTTTTAACCCAAACTTCAGTGTCTGAAAATTCCTGAACTTTTTCATAATTATTTAAATTAGGAATTATTAATTTATCATTAAGATAAACTTCTGTTTCAGGTTTTAGGAATGAAAGTTGGAGCTCTGCAGTTGTGTTTTCTGCAATAATTTTTTTTGGATTAAATACAACATTAAAAGGTTCTGCTGAAACAATCATTCTTGCAGACTCGTTATTTATTTCTGTCTTCCCCCCAAAAACATCCTTATCTAAATATAAACTTCTTAACTCGCTTGTCATAAGCACATCGGATGCAGAAATCTCATAATTTCCAAAATTGTTTATTGGATTATCTGGAAAAAGATTTGCAATCAGAAAATAGCCGATTACAGCAAATAAGACAATATAAAGAAAGACAATCACATAATGCTCTGATTTTAATTCCTTTAGTTTTTCTTTAATAGTTTTTTTATTCCTTGAAGAGTTTCTAATTATTGCAAATAAGAAGATTATCACTAATGCTTCTAGAATCATCAACCCAAAGAGTATAATCATGCTTGTTTCCATTTTATTGCAACCATTATTGTTACTATTTCAGAATGATAAATATGGTATTTAAAGTTTTTGATGTGCCTTTTTTTCATACAGCAAAAATTGTTTTTTGCGTAAACTCCCCGTTTTAACTCGTGAGAAAGCAAAAATAATTTTTGGGGTGTTCAAGAACCCGAGACACGCCCCGGAATTTATTCCGAGGGTTCTTGACAAGTTTATATCTTATTTCTTCATCCAATTATAACTCAATTTCCAGAACACAGCGAAATAAATTAAAAATAAGATAGCTGAGGCATTTGTATGAAACACATTCAAAACAAAATCCCTGGAAATATATGCTCCAATAAGAATTAAGATAAATATCCTAATAATGTTCATTGCAAAAGCTCCTGCAACTCCTATAAAAAATAACCAAAATGCTTTCTTTTTATTCAAAATCTTCCAATCCCAAGTCAAAATTCCCAAATATAATGAAGTAAATATGAATATAGAATCAATTCCAGAGCAGGTTTGAGCAATTTTAACTATAAATCCATTAAATGATAAAATAGGAAGAACTCCAGAAAAACTAAGATTTGCAGTTCCAATAAAATTTAACATATAATAAACCACCCTACTAACAAATCCACTAAGATAAGGCCACAATTCTTGAAACTGCCTTATAAAATTATAAACAACAATTATTCCAATCACAACAACGCCTAACCCTTTCTTATATTCTTTAAAAAAGTCCTTAATAAATTTAAATCCAAATATAAGTATAATTAAGAAAAATAATATAATAAACAATATCAAATATTCTACAGAGGCAAAAAACCAAAGAGATTCTTTAACCATTTCGATATTAGCTAACATAAATCTCTTATATTGAAAATAAACAGGAAATAACAATATAATTAATAACAAAGAAACAATTCTTTCTTTTATCCCAACACTATATTTTTTAATCTTCAAAATCTTTTCTTTATTAAAGGCAAGAAATAATATAATTACAAAAAATACTGCTTCTGCCAAATCATCCATGGCAAAAAGCTTTATCTCTCCAGGAAGAAGTGTTTTAGCAGCCATATTCATAGTTGCAATTTGAATTAATATAAACAAGATAACAAATACGACACTCTTAATTAAAAAATCTTTAAATCCTTGTGAAAATCTCTTAACCATAAAATAGATTCAAAAAATTCAATATTTAAATTATTCCCTTCGAACAAAAAAGAAGATACCAACAGCACTAACCAAAGTTAGAGCACCTACGATTAATCCGAATTCAGGAACCATTGGAATGTTGACTATTGCCAAATCCCAGCCATCAACAACATTGCTAATTATCGTTCCTTCTTTAAATCCACTTAAATCACCTTTAACTGCCGAAACAGATAACGAATCTCCGGCATTACAACCTTCACTCCCCGTTTCTGGATAAATAAAAGAATAGTCTCCTTCACTATTACTTAACATACTTTGAACATTTCCATTACAAGTAGCGGTGACGTTAGCTCCCGAGAAAGTATCACTATAATCTCCATTATATATTTTCCCAGCAATCATTGTATAAGCACTCGTAAAACTTAAACTGGAAATAATAAACAATCCCAAAAACATCAAGGTGAAGATTTTTTTCATATAAACCATATAAACTATCTGTTTAAAAGCATTATTATTACAGGGTATATAATTTATCTCACTACCAACTAGAAGTTAAAATTCAACTCATTTACACCAATAAATTTTTAAATCCTTATTCTCGTAAGAAACTGAACAGCCCTCGATAATTTTATTAAAATTCTCTCTTTGGAATGGTTTTAATTTATTCAAAGAATAATAATCTCCGGTAACGTAATATTTTCCAGATGGTCTTTTAGTAATAATCTGGGCCCCAGAATAAATATCAACGTCCTTATATGAAATAGTATCATTTCCTATACCTGTCATAGAAAAAGGAAAGACATAATCCGGTTTCTTAACATACCTTTCAATGCTTGGAGAAAATAAACTTAGTAAATTGTCAGATTTCAGATTGTTCATTAAACTTAATGGTATTTCCTTAAGATTAATCTCGGGAGCAGAATAATCATTGTAATTATAATCTATTGGTTTAATCATAGTCACATAGGTATGCGGAAAAAATAGATTTGATGGAATAATTAGCATAAGGAAAATTGCAATTAAAATAATTTTTCCGTATTTTTCATATAAAAATGAAATTAGCAAGGAAGAATAAAGAACTAAAGGAAAAACAAAGAAATAAGCGTATCTCAGTGCAAATGTTTTAAGAGCAAATACTCCGACTAAAAGAATAATTGATGGGGCAACTAAAAGGAAAGTTAATCTTTTTCTCTTAACAAACCCCCAAATAATTCCAGGAATAAATAAAATTAAGAGATAAACTATATTAGACGTGTGCGCCGCATATTTTCTAAAGTAAGATATTGCCGATATTGTAGAATCTGATGAATATTGGTGTGTTGGCAAAATCTTGTAAAAAAGAGAAAGTCCCGGTAAAATAGAAAAGTATTTTCTCCATTTTGTGCTGTAAATTATTATATGCAAAACAAAAAAGGGAGCCAAAACCAATCCAGCTATTTGAATGTTTATTGTTATGAAAAAACTAATCAAGGAAAGATAAAGCCATTTTGAATTATCCTTTGATTTGTACAAAAGATAAATTGAAAGAAAGAACATTAATTGGAATAATTGGTAAAATCTTGCTTGCCTTGAGAAGAAAACTTCCAAATAAAAGACAGACATAAACAAAGCAGATATAATTCCCCCGGATTTTGAGTATTCTTTTCCTATAAAATAAGCCAAAACAATTGTGAGCAAGCCAAAAATAACCGAGGGAAATCTTGCTAAAAAATCGGTATTCCCAAACAACAGGAAAAAAGCCTGAACATAATGAAACAAATAAGCTCTGCTATATAATAAACCAGAATCAAAAAGAGGAATTCCTTTTTCTAGAATATTCAAACTTGCAATTGTAGATATGCTTTCATCAATCCAGAATGGCGGAACTCCAAGTCGATAAATTCTCAGAAAAAATCCGAAAAGAAGTATAACTGCTAATAACACATATTCTAAATTTATTTTCCTAAACTTTCTTTTCATGATTATTAAATTAAAAATAAGTTAATAAAATTAACTAACTTTCAATTGTTTTCAATACCTTTCCCACAAAACCAATGAATGAGCCAAAATCCTTTCTATTCGGAAGAAGATTAAATCAAAAACATAAATTTCCATAAGATAAGATTTATAAATTTTAACTCGCTCGTTTATTTATGTTAGAAGAAGATAAAGAAAAGATTGATTTAATTGTAAGAAATATTTCAAGACTAAATGGTGTTTCTGCAATCTTTTTATTTGGAAGTCAGTCTAATGGCAAATCCAGAAAAGATTCAGATATTGATATAGCCGTTCTTACTAAGGATATTTCAAGAAAAAAAGAATTAGAAATTATTGGATATGGAAATGAGAAAATAGATATATCAATATTCTCCAATCTCCCGCTCATTATACAATTCAGAGTTCTAAGTGAAGGAAGGTTGTTATTTTCCAAGAATCAAAAAGATATACATGATATTAAAATAAAAGTATTTCGGGATTATTTAGACTATTCTGTTTTTATAAATAATTTTTATAAAAGGATAATTAAAAATGTATGATATTCAACGGGTTGGTAAAATTTTAGCAGATATAGATAAATATCTTTCAGAAATTGAAAGTTATAAAATTAATTCTGCTTCAGATTTATCAGATAGTAAAACCTACAATGCCTCTTCTATGATAATTTTTGCTATCCTTAATCGATTGATTGATTTGGGCGGGGAGATTATTTCAGCAGAAAATCTTGGTGCCCCAAATTCTTATCAAGATATAATGAATATTTTAGCCAAATCAAATATAATCAACAAATCACAAGCAGAAAAGATTAATTTCCTGATAAAAAAGAGAAACATACTTGCTCACTATTATGGAGAACTTACCGAGAGAGATTTATTTAATATGTTAAAGGAACTTAAAGAGATACCTTTTTTTGTTAAAACTATTAAAAAGAGAATAAAGATTTAATATCCTTCCCACAAAACCAATTTCCCTTCATCATCCCTTAAGAATAAACTATCGCCTGAAGAAGTCCAAACATAATCATATTCTTTCCAATAAAGAATGTTCTCGTTATTTGCTTTACTATCAACTCTTATTTCAACTTCTTTAAAGCTCTTTAAGCTAAAATTAGAAAACACAAATTTCTTCCTTCCTTCATCTTTTATGCTCCAATTCTTCAAGGAGCAGTCAAAATCACAAACATTTTCTAAAACAACTTTTTGTTCTTTAACATCCAAATCTTTTAGAACAACACAATCAGCACATTCCTCTTTTGATTTTTCACACAAATTCAGCTTTTCATTAATACATTTTTCCCAAGCATCAAAAAATTCCTTATAATGTTCATCTTTTCCGGAAGGAAAATAAAAATTCGCATATCCATTTTTAACTAATTTTAAATTAATTTTCTCTTCACTTAAATAAATATAAGCCAGCTTTCTATTATACAAATCATATTTTTCTTTTCCAAATTCAAGCTTGACACTTTTGTTCAAAACCAAATCTTCCAGATATTTTTTCGCTTCTGCATAAAGATATTCTCCTCTTTCTGGAGTATTTATTCCCAAAAACCTAATGCTTTCATTGCCGATTACAAAGGTGTCGCCGTCAATTACTCTTTTAACAATTCCAATTTCAGAACCGAACGGCTCGCCAAATGAACTTACAAGAAATTTATCAAGAAAGGAATAATTTATTATAATAAATAAAACTACAAGAAAAATAAGCAAGATAATCTGTTTTCTCTTTTTATTCATACACTCTTATACAATAATTAATTTAAATAAATGCTTCTTTAGAAATTTATGGATAATGTAATTCTTTTGGCAGACAAGAATTCTTGTGCGTGGGGCTTTGCAGAAAAAATAAGAGATTATATTTCAGAAGAATGCGAGCCAATTTGCTTGGAATCAGTTTCAATACAGCAGTTTAGAAATAAGGAATTGGATATTTATATCCCTGCAAATGTTAGAAAAAAAGAGGTTTATTTTATTCACGATGCTTCAAAAAACCCCCAAGACTGGCTCACGCAGTTAGTTTTAATAGAAGATGCATTAAAAAGAGCTTCTGTCGGAGAAATTTGTTTGGTGCTTCCAAATCTCCCGTATGAGAGAAAAGATTGGAAAGATCGCCCGCATGTTCCCATATCTGCAAGAAAAATTGCAAAAATAATTTCGGAAGATGCAGACAGAATGATTACAATGGATTTGCATTCTCCACAAATTCAGGGATTTTATGATATTCCAGTAGATGCATTGGAGGGTTTCTTGGATGTTGTAGATTATTTGATAAGAGATAGATCCTTTAATTTAGAAAATCTAGTTGTAGTTGCAGCAGATGTTGGCGGGGCAAAAAGAACAAGAAATTTTGCAGAAAAATTAGAGAGAATATTAAGAGAATCAAAATTGAATATAGAAATACCTATGGCAATCATCGATAAAAGAAGAGTTAGAGGGGAAGTTGATGAAATGCGATTGATTGGAGAAGTTAAAGATAAAGATGTTATTATTTATGAAGATATGATTGATAGTGGTGGAACTTTAAAAAGCGCAGCCGAATTATTAAGAAGAGAGGGAGCAAAGAAATTAGTGGCATATGGAACTCATGGAATTTTTACAGAAGATGCAGATTTGAAATTATCTAACTTATATGACCGGCTTATGGTGAGCAATACAATTCCTTATACTCCTCGAGGAAAAGTTGAAGTGATTGACGTTTCACACACTTTTGCAAAAGCAATCTATCGAGCACAAAAAGGACTTTCCATTTCTAATTTGTTTAAATAAACAATCTTTTTTAAAATATTTTTGAAGGATAAGTTTTTTAAGTTGAATTATTTTTGTTTTTACATGTGGGTGTGCCAGAGTGGTCAAATGGACAGCCCTTAAGAGGCTGTGGCTTAGTGCCTGCGCAGGTTCGAACCCTGTCACCCACATAAGAATTTTTGTAAGAGAACGCCTCTGTAGCTCAGTTGATTAGAGCACCAGTTTCGTAATAACATTTAAGTTTGAAAACGGAACAACTGGGGGTCATGGGTTCAATTCCCATCAGAGGCTTAACTTAAAATCATAAGATTATTCCTTTTTAGAAATATATTCATAAGCGGATTTTGCGGCAATTGCTCCATGTCCCGACGCAACAACAACTTGTTTTAGTTTATGGTTTGTTATATCTCCTGCAGCAAAAAGTCCTTTAATATTTGTTTTCATATTTCCATCAACAATTATATATTTCTCTCCATCCAGTTTTAAATTTAAATCTTTTAAGAATTTTATAAGTGGAGTAGAACCAATTTCAACAAAAATTCCGTCAAGTTTTATTTCTTTTTTCTTTCCATTAGTTTCAACTATGATTCCTTCAACATTATCTTTCCCTTTTATTTCAACCGGAATGGAATTATAAAAAACTTCAACATTATTCTTATTTTCAAGTCTTTTTGAAGTTATATCTTCACATCTAAGTTTTTCTCCTCTGTAAATAATAAAAACTTTTTTTGCCAAATCGGATAAAGCCAAAGCAGATGTAGCCGCACAATTACTTCCACCAATAACTGCTATGTCTTTTCCCTTGAAGAAAAAAGCATCGCAAGTAACGCAATAACTAACTCCTCTTCCAGTTAATTCCTTTTCTCCTTTAACATTAAGTTTTCGTCTTTCTGTTCCTGTTGCGATAATTAAAGCTTTAGATTTTAATTCTTCTTTATTTGTTTTAACAATAAATAAATTTTCTTTCTTTTCCACCATTTCAACATCATTCATAAAAAAATTAATTTTATATTCTTTTAATTGGTCATAAAAACTTTTCATTAATTTTGTTCCATTTCCATTGAAACCCGGCCAATTTTCAAGAAGAAGAATAGAATTTGCTGTGCCACCAATATCTTTGCTGACTATTGCAGTCTTCAATCCACTTCTCACCGCATATAATCCTGCAGTCAAACCCGCCGGTCCTGCACCAACAATAATTAAATCATAACTCATTTTTAATTCACAAACTTTATAATCTGTATTCCTTTTTATATCTTATGAAACGATTAATCTCCGAGATAATTCAGAAAGCACTTGAAGAGTTAAATGTTAAATTAAAAAAAGAAGAAATAGAAAATTTCATAGAAATTCCTCCATCAACAGAAATGGGAGATTATGCTTTCCCTTGCTTTTTTTTGGCGGAAAAATTAAAACAAAATCCAAATGAAATTGCTCTTGAGATTCGGGAAAAAATTGGTTCTTCAAAAATAACAAAAACTTTTCAAGATATTCAAACAAATGGCGGATATATAAATTTCTTTTTGGATAGGAAGCTTTTAGCAATAAATATAATCAACCAGATTTTAAAAGAAAAAGAAAATTTTGGAAAAACAAATTTGGGAGAAGGAAAAAAAGCATTAATAGAGCACACGTCGATAAATCCAAACGCCTCTCCTCATGTTGGGAGGGCAAGAAATGCAATGATTGGAGACAGCCTAGTAAAGATTTTGTCTTTTTTGGGGTTCAACCCGGAAGTTCACTATTATGTGAATGATGTTTCCAAACAAATCGCTATGCTAGTTTTTGCCGGAGCAGAAAACTTAAAATTTGAGGGTATGTTAAAAAAATATATTTCTATCTCGGCAAAAATAAAAAAATCTCCAAAACTGGAAAAGAAAATTTTTGAATTACTATACAAATTTGAACATGGTGATAAAGATGTTGTAAAAAAATTCAACAAAATTACTTCTACTTGTGTAAAAGGACAAGTGAAGATTCTTTCTGAACTAGGAATTCATTACAATATTTTTGATTATGAATCAGAATATCTTGGAGATTCAAAAGCTAAATTATCTGAATTGGAAAAAACAAAAAAATTATTCAAGGACGAAGACGGAAGATTTGTTTTGGATCAAAGAGGAACTTCAATTGATGGGCAGATGAAGACGGCAGTTTTAGTTTTAACAAGAAGCGACGGCACAGGATTGTATCCATTGAGAGATATTTCTTATACAATTGAGAAGATGAAAATAGCAGAAAAAAATATAATTGTATTGGGTGAAGACCAGAAACTTTATTTTCAGCAAATAAAAGAAGCGCTAAAATTATTAAAATATAATTCTCCGGAAGTTGTTCACTATTCTTTTATTCTTTTAAATGAAAAAGGAAAATCCAAGAAAATGTCAACGAGAAAAGGCGATGTCGTTCTTCTTGAAGATTTTTTGGAAGATGCGATTAAAAAAGCAAAAAAAGAAATGGCAAAAAGAAAAACAAAAGGGGACGCGAAAAAAGTTGGAATAGGGGCAGTAAAATATTCCATATTAAAAAATAATAATAATAAGATAATAAATTTTAACTTAGATGAAGCGCTGAATTTCGAAGGTGACACAGGGCCTTATTTACTTTATTCCTATGCTCGTGCATCGTCAATAATAAAAAAAGCAAAAAAATACAAAAAGGATTTTTCATTTAATGAAATTGAATCAAAAGAAATTGATTTGGTAAAAAAATTATCTCAATTTCCAGACGTTGTCTTAAAATCTTATCAAAGTTTAAATCCGTCGCCGATTGCAAATTATTCTTATCAACTTTCGCAGATTTTCAACGAATTTTATCATGAATGTCCTGTAATAGGAAATGAAAAAGAATTTTTTAGATTAAATATTGTAGAATCATTCAGAATTGTATTGAAAAATTCTCTAGCTCTTTTGGGAATAGAAACAATTGAAAGGATGTAAAGCAAAACCTATTTAAATGCAATATACATCTCCGGTATATATTCAATTAAAAAGGAGGTGAAAATGGCAAAACAAGGCGGAACGTTAGTGCATTTACTCGCATGGGTTACTGGAGTTGTAGTTTCATTGGTTGTTGGTTTTGGAATGATTAATGGAACTTTGGTGCTTCCTATCTGGTTAGGTGGAGGATCAGCAGCGGCAGACTCGATAGTTGTATTTTTTGGATGGATTGTTTTGATTACAACACTCATCAGCGCTGTAATGGCACTTCTTAAAAAATAAATTTAATTTTTTTTATTTTTATTTTTTTTATCTTCAAAACTTCTTGTTTTGTAGGGATAAAAAACTTCTTGTTTTTTTCATCTTAAATTTTTCCTGAATTTAAGAGGTGGAAAAATTTCTTATTTTTCCACATAATCTTTTTTAATCTGCTTTTTCTTATTTTTTTGATACAGAAAATGAGAAATTTTCTGTTTTACAAATTTTTAAGAATCAAAATAAAAAAAACAAGGGGGCATTACTTGATTGGAGAGTTTATTGAACAGCGACAAATTTAATTACTAATAACGACTTTTCAATAGGTGGGTAGAGGTCGTGAAATGAAATCAATCTCAAATTTAAAAACAAATAACAGAATTTTTTTAGCACCGATGAGGGAAGTTAATGATGTTGCCTTTCGTTTGCTATGCAAAAAAGCAGGATGTGGTATGACTTATACCGGAATGATTCATCCCTTAACTCAACAAGAATTTTATTTAGAAGACAAGCCAGTTTTACAATTATTTTGCACTTCTGAAGATGGAATTAAGGAATTTATTAAAAAATATGACAATAAAGTGTCTGGGTGGGATTTTAATTTGGGATGTCCGGCAAAAACAGCAAAGGAACATGGCTTCGGAAGTTTCATGGTTCACGATTTAAATTCAATAGAAAAAATTATGAAGACAATTAGGAAAAATACCAAAAAAACTTTAACTGTTAAAATAAGAAAATCAAAAAACGCTTTTAAAATTCTTAGAATAGCAGAAAAATATTGTGATGCTGTATGCATTCATCCAAGAGCACAAAATCAAGGTTATGGTGGAATTCCAGATGTGGAATTTGCAGAAAGATTGAAGTCAAAAACTTTTCTTCCAGTAATTTATTCTGGGAATGTAAAAAAAGAAAATGCTTCTGAATTTTTAGAGAAATTTGATTATGTTATGATTGGGAGAGAAGCAATTGGAAGACCAAATGTATTCGGCGGTAAAAAAATTTTATTTAAAGATTATTTAAAACTCGCAGAGAAATATCATCTGACATTCAATCAAATAAAATTTCAGGCAATGAATTTTACAAAAGGAATAGAGAATGCAACAGAGATAAGAGAAAAAATAGCAGAAATAAAAAATATGAAAGAGCTGAGAGAGTTTGTTGAATCAAAGATTTAAAAGATAGACTCGCTGTTCGTTCGCATGTTATATACTCAAAACTGACTTTGTCAAGTTTTTCGTTTTAGAGATTGTTATTGTATTAATAATTTCTAAACGAGAAATTTAAGCAAAGCAAAATTTCGAGCAGATAATTCACAAAGTGCTAATGTTAGATTATGAACTTGACTTAATAATATACAAATATTTAATAATCCAACCTTATAAATAAAAAAATGAAATGTAAATGCGGAAATGATATTCAAATTGGAATGGCCGCACAGGTTAAGTGCAAGGGATGTAAGATTTTAACTTCCATGACTACAATAATAACAGCAGAATGCGATAAATGTGGAGCTAAATTTCAGGTGCCAATCTCTTCTAAGGATTATATAATTAAGAAGGACGATTAAAAATTAGAAAATAGTTTATCTTTCTAAAATAGATAAGATGTTTGCGAATACTGAAACAAAAATCCCTACGAAACTGATAAAAAGGTCAAAAGTTGTGATAGCATTTATTTGCAATAGAAAGGTAATAAAATAAATCAATATTGCAAAATTTAGTAAGTGTGAGAATATAGAAAAATTATCTGATAACTTCATTTTAAAATAAATTAATCAAATTTCTTATTATTCCATAAATCAAGAGTAAGATGGCAATAACTCCCAAAATCCAGACAACCCAATGATACCACCTTATTTTCTCTCTTTTTTTCACCATCTAAAATTAAAGAATTAGAAGTTTATTAATTTTCTGTTTTTTTAATTGGGAAAATTGTTAATGTAAATAGTTTACTTTTAGAATGAACAATTTTATCTTAAGTCCAGAAATTATCTATCCTCATTACTCCTGAAGTAATTATTAGATAATCATATAAACTAAAAAGAATAAATGTCAAGATGATCGTCGCTGTTATAACCATTCATTTTTTCCTTGCAATTAGATTCATTATTCCAAAACTTAAAAGAGAACATCCTAAAAGAGGAACTAAAATCAGGATGAGTGCCCCAGTTATTGATAACTCAATAAACGAATTAGTCCGTGGGAACAATAACAAAATTAAAATTCCTATAATTATAAATCAAATCTCTTTTCCCATCTTCCTACTTCACAACTTTCATTTCTCTCCAAGCTAATTCGAAAAGTTCTTCTAAAGCCCGAGCAAAGAATTCAGTATTAATCCAAACACCAATGTCATAATTTGGATGGAACTTTTCATCATCAAGAAGCATGAACATTATTTGCGTTGAATCAATAATTAAAAATCTCGCCTTCATCTTTTCCATATTTCTAACCTCGGCAACACTTTTTAAATCTCTGGCTACTTTGATATTGTTCTTGTCAATTGGAGCAGCGATTTTTATTCTAACTCCTCTTTTTTTGCATTTCTCTAACGAAGGCATCAATGCTTCAAGTTTTCTGTTTAATCCCTCCGCAGTTGTGATAATCGTGATTGTTTTTTCCGCGTCTCTTATCAGCATATCCATGTGGTTGTAAATATTTTGTCTTCCCCTCATTGAACCAGAAAGGTCAGACGGTTCGACAAATTTAACACCCTGCGTGAATAATGTATTTAATTCATCAAGAACCTCGTCGCTCTTTAAAGTGTCAAGTCTAACTGTTTTTTCTTGAGCTTCTTTAACTAGATTTTTTTTAACTCTTTCAACAACTTCTTCTGGCTTTAACGCGATGAATTTAATTGGCTTTCCCAATTTCATGACGATAAATCCTTTTTTCTCCAATGATTCCAGAATATCATAAGTTCTGCTTCGAGGAACATCAGAAATATTGCTTAACTCACCCGCGGTTGAACTGCCTCTCGACAACAGCGCAGTCCAAACTTTCACTTCATAAAGATTAAGGTCAAATATTTTTCTTAACCTGCTTAAAAATTCATCTTTTACTATCATCTGAACTCCCCCTCTCTTTTAGAATTCAAATGGCCAAAAACCTTTTTTGATTTTTTTATCATCTTAAAAACTTCCTGTTTTTTAGAGGCAAAAAATTCTCTATTTTTTTCCATTTTACATCAAGTCCTTTTTTACTTTTAAATATTGTTATGGTAAAAGAGTAAACCCGTTAAATTACTAATCAGTGGTTATTTTACTGCAATTGTCCCTCTTTTATCTTTTATTTTAAAGTCCGTCTTATTTTTAAATGTTTCCTTGCTAGTTGTAACAATCTCCAATTTTTTTGAATTTGTTCTTTCTTTTATAAAAAATTTCTGTTTTTCTAATATTTTTTTAAATTCTCCGTCGGTAATTATAATCAATTCAACTTCATCGGTTTTTTCCAAACCAATTTCTTTTCTAAATGCTTGAATTTGTCTTGACATTTCTCGAGCATAACCCTCAGATTCCAGTTCAGGAGTAATTTTTGTATCAAGTTCGACTTTAATTTCATTGTAGTCATTTCCAGTTTTTAATTCGATTTTTTTCACATTTAATTGAGATTTAATTATTTCTTCAAATTCTTTAATTGGTTGATGTTCTTTAGAATAAATTATTGCTTTTGCCAACGGCCATTTTAATCCAATTTGAACTTTATCTCTTGAAGCCAACCCAACCTCAATTATTTTTAAGACATTTTCCATTTGCAATTCCAATTTCTCATTGATTTTACTTTTGTCCACCTTCGGCCATGATAAAAGATGAACACTTTCTTTTCCAAACGTTTCTCTGTACATTTTGTCTGTTATGAACGGACAAATTATTGAAAACATTTTCAAAATGTCAGAATAAACTTCTTCCAAAACATACAAAACTTTTCCAGCTTCTTTAGTATTGGTTTTTTCTCTTATTAGTTTAATATAAACTCTCGATAAATCCAAAAATAAATTTTCTATTTCCCTGATTATTTCATCAATCCTGTAATCTTCCATTAATGCTGTGACCTTCTCAATCGTTGAGTTTTTTCTTGATAAAATATATTTCTCTTCTATGTCAAAAACTCCTTGGGTTTTCTGGAGTTTTTGAGACAGAAAATAAAAATTTTCTGTATCTGAGAATTTTTTTAATTTAGTCTGCTTTCTCAAATCCAAAATAAAATTAGATATATTATACAAAATATTCAAATTTCTTTGTTTTATTTTAACATCTTCCCAATTAAAGTTAATATTCTCTCCGGCAGAAATCTCGCACATATAATATCTCAAAATATCCGCGCCATATTTATCAACAACTTCATACGGAGAAATAATATTGCCGAGGGATTTTGACATTTTTACTCCCTGATAATCTAAAATCATTCCATGACAATAAACATTTTTGTAAGAAGATTTGCCGAATGCAACCGCAGAGCACATTTGAAGCATTGAAAACCACAATCTAATTTGTTCTGTCGCTTCCAAAATAAAATCTGCTGGAAATAACTTAAAATTCTTTCTAGTTTTTGGGAAATACAAGCAATTCCACGACGTTGTTCCAGAATCAACCCAAACATCGATAACGTCAGGAACTCTCGTCATCTTGCTCCCGCATTTTTTACATTTTAATTTTACTTCATCAATCCACGGTCTGTGTAAATCTTTTGGAACTTTTCCGCCTTTCTTTTTCAATTCATTTGAATCTCCAATAACTTCAATATGATTACACTTATCGCACTGCCAAATTGGAACCGGACATCCCCAATATCTTTGTCTTGTAATGCCATTATCTTTTAAATTTTCAATCCAATTATCATAATTCTTCGACGCAAACTTCGGCTGCCAATTTACTTTTTTATTAAAATCTAAAAGTTTAGGAATTAAATCTTCAATTTTCATAAACCACTGCTCTGTCGCACGAAAAATAACCGGATGGCGGCATCTCCAGCAATGTGCATATTCATGAGAAACTTTTTCTTCTCCCAATAAAGCATTCCTGTCATAAAGTGCTTTTATAAATTTAGAATCATCTTTTTTAGCAATTAAACCATTAAATTCGCCCATATCAAAGAAAGTCCCTTTTTCATCGATATTATTAAATGGTTTTATTTTATATTTTTTTCCAACTTCGAAGTCTTCTGGACCGCAACCAGGAGCACAATGAACCAAACCAGTTCCAGAATCTAAATTAACATATTCCTTTGATAAAAAGATTGTATGAATTTTTGGAGAGGCTTTCTTTAATGAAATGTAATCAATGGTATCAGAAAATGGATGAATATATTCCCATCCCTCCATATTTTTTCCTTTAATTGTTTCTAAAATTTTTGCGTTTTTATCTCCAATAATCTCTTTAAATTTTTCAAAAAGTTCTTTAGCAACATAATAAATTTCTTTATGTCGGGAACTTTGAAAACCACCTCCTTCAGGGGGTGGTTGTTCCCGAGCATCCAAAAAACGGGCACCGTTTTTCTGATTTGCGGAAACTTTTGCGTATTCCAAATCTGGATTAACCATTACACCCAAATTAAATGGAATTGTCCATGGCGTCGTAGTCCAAATCACCAAGGAACCGGGTTTATTTTTGAGTTTAAATGCAACATAAATTGAATTATCGGTTATATTTTCATATTCCAATTCATGTTTTGCTAGTGAGGTTTCACAATTAGCACACCACTGCATAACTTTCTTTCCTTTGTAAAGTCTTCCCTGTTCATATGCTTTTTTAATCAGCCACCATTCTCCCTCGATAAACTCATTTTTAATCGGCCAGTATGCATTTTTAAAATCCATCCAAATTCCCAATCTTTCAAGATCATTATCCATAATTTTTGCATTCTCACTTGAGAATTTTATGCATTCTTTAACGAATTTTTCAACACCATATTTTTCAATTTCTAATTTATCTTTTATTCCAAGTTTTTTTTGCACTGCATTTTCTGTTGGCAAACCATGCATGTCGTATCCGGCTCTATCCCAAATGTTAAATCCTTGCATTCTTTTGTATCTTAAGACAACATCTTTCAAGGAATTATTCCATGCGTGTCCAATATGCAGTCTTCCAGAAGTGTATGGTGGGCCTTGCAAAAAATAAAAATTTTTTCCTTTAGAATTTTTTTTCTTCAGTTTTTCATAAATATTTTTTTGCTCCCAATATTTCAAAACTTCTTCTTCAGTCTCCTTAAAATTATACATATTCTTTCCATGCGAATTTAGTTTTTAAATTTTCCATTGCTCTTTCTATTTAATTTATTCAAACCAAGAGCATTCACAACTTCCGCAAGGCCTTTTTCCTCAATTTTTATTCTTTCTTCATTAGATATAAAATATGTTATACAATTTAGACATTCCCTTGTTTTATTTCTGTATTCACACTCTTTATGAATAAAAACACAATTATAACCAACTCCTAAATCAATAGGACATTCAATCTTTGTGTTAGTTTTATTTTTATAACTCATAAGAATTCCCGCAGCGACGAATTAAGTCGCTGACTAAATAATTATAATGCTGATTATAGCAATAGAAATTTTATTATTTATTTTGTTTTGAGTATTCATGAGAGTTAGAGAGAGATGGAGTTTTTAAATATTTATATGTCACTTCTTTTATCTCTTCTCTTCCCATTCCCTCAGCATTTCTTCCTCAACAAAATGCAACTTCCCGGGAATTATAAAACAAAACGGCGCTTCAATATTCTCACTAAATAAATTCCCCATTTTTTCATAAAATATTTTTCGGTATCTTGTTCCTAATTTTGAACAGACAAGGATTTTGTCTAATTTTATTTTATGTTCTTTTGCAGATTTTTCTAATTGATTTAAAGCGTCTTGAAATTCAAGTCCTATATCAACTAAAATTAATGAGTGGGCATTTATTGAATTATTTTCTTTTACAATTTCCATAAAACTTGTCGGAGTAAAATTTTTTTCTTTCTGCCATTGAGGCATCGATGCAATTTTCCCGAATTTATAAATTTGCAAACCCGTTTCAGCAACGGCATCCAAAACCGAAGCGTTGTAAATAACTTTATATTTAACATTGCAGGCTTTTGCTTCTTGAATCAAACTAATATGCGTCGTCGCTGTCAATGGGCTTCCGTAAATAAGCAAGGCAACATCCATTTTTCTTGCTTCATCAACAATCTCAAGAGATTCAATCTTTTCTCTATCAGCAGGAATTATTTTTTTGTCGAAAACTTCTTGCAGTTCTCCAACAGAATAAGGAAAATCTACGGTATAATTTTCAAGATAAACTCGTTTACATTTTTTCACGACTTCCATTCCAAATTGGGAAATTCCGTCAACATTCAAACCCAAACCAATTAGATATAACATAAAATAAGAAGAAAAGTTTGATTTTTAAGATATTCCTTTTTTGAAAATACACTCACTTCGTTCGCAATCTGATGTAACTTCAAATCCGATTTCATCAGGATTTTCCGTGGGAGATTGTTAATGTAATAAATTCTGAAAACCTGCTGTCGATATTATCTGAGTTGGGTGGGAAAGAAATTTACAAATAGGGCGAAGCAATAGTTATCTCTTCATAGTCAACGACCTTAATCTTTTCTCAGTTTGTCATTGACTAGATAGGGAAAGAATTATTTCTTTCACTATAAACTTCTGCTTGTTACAATAGCAATAAAAAACAAGCTAAAAAGTAAAATATCATTTTCAATTATTAATCCAACAACGCCGATAATTAAACTAATTAAAACAATTAACCCAAACCACTTTTTTCCAGATTTCAATTCTTCTTTTGTAATTTTTGCGAGAAAATTTCCAATAGGAATTCCCAACGCTAAGAGCATAATTCCAATCACCAAATTTATGAGTTCTTGCATAATTTAGAAAGGAAAAATGTATTAATAAAAGTTTGTTAAGAAGTTGCTATCGGCAATCGCGAACCTCTTACTATTCGTAAGGTTTAAAATAAACATCTTCTTTAAAGAAATATGAAGAGAAAATATAAAAATTTGATTCTTTCTGTAGAATCTCGCTTGGCAACAGAATTAAAGAAACACAGGGCTGGTGTTGGAAAAAGGTATATTTTTTCCGATAATAAAAATAATCCAAAAGGTAATATTTATGCTATATTAAGAAAGGTATCTAATGTAAAAAATCCTCCCAAACATATCCAGAAACATAAACATAATTGCGATAGTTTATGGATGTTCGTAGGGGATAAAGAGAACTTAACAGGGCTTAAAGTTGAGATAGTTCTTGGGGATGAAATTTATCAAATTAATACTCCCTTTTCTGTTTATATACCAAAAAATTTAGAACATACATATAATTTTATTGAAGGTTCTGGTAGTTACATTAATATTTTAATCGCAAAAGGGGGGAATTATAATTCTTCTACAAACTAAATTAATTATATTGATAAGAGCCAAATCGCAATAATCGCTAATACCAGACCAATTGAATGGGGAATAGTAATTTTTTCACTTAAAAAAATAATTGCAATTAAAGCAGTTACAGCGACGCTCATTCCTCTTATTCCTGTTGCAATACTTACATCGCCGAGTCCTACCGCAATTATAAAAACTAACAATCCAATTCCTGCAATTATTCCTCCCAATGCTGACCAACCAAAACCTTGTGCAGTAATTGTCTTTGATGCAAAAATCCATGCAACAAACGCAATTAATGCCATAAATGAAGCAGTAATAAATGTTAAAGAATATGAATCTATATGGGGGCTCGCAATTTTATAAAATATTGCGGCAATACCATAACATATCATTGCAATTATTGCATATAAAATATATTGACTCATCATAATTAATGAAGTATAATCCTTTAATAAATTTTCCCCCCACAATTTCTTCATCCCCTTCAAAACCAAAAAACTTAAATATGTGCTTTCACATAAATAAATATGGCAAACATAACTCTTGCAATTCCAGAAGAATTGAGAAAAAAGATGAAAAGGTTTTCTGAGATGAGATGGAGTGAGATAGCTCGGCAAGCAATAGAACAGAGAATAAATGATTTGGAAGTTATGGAGAAAATTGCTTCAAAAAGCAAATTGACAAAAAAAGATGCAGAAGAAATATCAAAAAAGATAAAAAAGGGAATGGCTAAGAGATTTAATGAATACGCTCGTAATAGACAGTAATATTATCATCTCTGCATTAATAAAAGAGGGGATTACAAGAAATATCCTGACAAATCTTAATATGAATTTTTTATTTCCAGAATTTGGTTTAGAAGAAATATATTCTAATAAACTAGAAATAATTAAAAAGGCAGGAATTACTTCAAGGCAATTCGATGTTCTATTACTAAGATTACTTAAATATATTCGTCTTATTCCTTTAGATTTTATTGTAAATTATAAAGAAGAGGCAGATAAAATTATGAATGAGATTCATAAAGAAGACTCAGTTTTCATTGCAACAGCACTTGCATTCAAATGTCCAATTTGGTCTGATGACAAACATTTTAAAAAGCAAAAGGAGATTAAAATATTTACAACTAAGGACACGATTGATTTATCAAAATGACATATCAAAAATATTTAATCATTGCATCAAAGAAAGACCCTGCAGGAGTTAATATAACAACCCAGCTTTCACAATTTAGAAACCCCCTTTTGTCTTCTATGAAAAATTCTCCGAGTTTCGATTTTTATTTAAGAGAAGAAGAGATAGTCTCAGATGAAAATCTTGATTTAGATAAAATAAGTAAATATGATTTCATCATCTTCGCTTCAAAGCACCAGTCAAAAGAAAAAATAAAATCACTTTCAATTCATGCTCCCGGAAATTGGAAGAAAAATGAATTCGGAGGAAAAGAAGGAAAAATTTGTCCGACAAGTGCAGTATTTCAAAAACAACTTTTCGAAAATTTAAATAAACAGGTGAATGAGGACAAATTAAAAAAATACCAGGTAACTTTAGAATGCACGCACCACGGCCCTTTAATAAACAAACCCTGCATTTTCATAGAAATAGGAAGCACAGAAACGGAATGGAAAGACAGAAGAGCAGGATTCACAATTGCAAAAACAATCGTTGATACAATAGAGAATTTTAAGGAAAATCCTTACAATGAGATTGTAATCGGCATCGGTGGTCCGCACTACTGCCCAAATTTCAACAAGATTCAACTAAACTCCAATTATGCAATAAGTCATATAATTCCCGGATACACTTTGCCATTAACAGAAGAAATGATTAAAGAAGCAATTGAAAAAACGAAAGAAGAAATTGACTTTGTCCTTTTAGATTGGAAAGGTTTGACAAATGCCGAAGAAAGAGGAAGAATAACAAAGATTCTTGACAAATTTTATTTAAAATACAAAAAAACAAGCGAAATAAAAAAATAGGAATTGCTCACAACTCCGTTGCTAAGAATAATTTACTTCAAAAACTTCAATCTTGTGAAAGTTGAAGTCCCAGAAATCTTTAATTTCTGCGTCGCCTTTCGACAGATTTTTCCATCGAGAAAAATTGTTAATGTAAAAATAAATAATTAGGGAATAAATATTTCCTACCCAATCCAGATAACGCCAACAGCAATTCATCATGTTTAATTAATCTTGTAATCTTATGGACAACTTTTTTTCTAGACTTTTAATAGTTGAGCAAAATATCGGGGGTTTATATATTAATAATTTCTTAAGCGAAGAAATCTGACAAATTCAATTTCGGAGCAGTTAATCGTGAATGAAATGAATCAAATTATATTCAGATAAATAACCATAAACATAGAAAAATAAAAACAGAAAAAATAAACTATCTTCTCTTTTTCTTTTTATCTTTTTTAACCCATTCAACAAATTTTTGTGATTTTTTATTCACAACTACTTTGGTATTTTGATCACTCCATATAATAAATCCTATTACTACCAAATATAGAACCACACCAACTTTGGGAATTATTAATGAAAGACTAAACCATCCAGGATAACCACACTCTTCAAAGATTCTCCAGTTTGCTACCACGAACAACACACCAAGTGCAATCCATCCAAAAAATGGTATCAAAATCAAAAATATCCACGCCCAATGAAAATCTCCCAACTGAAGTATCATTGCAACATCGGCGATTGGAACCCAAGCAAGCCAGGCATTTTTATGTTTTAGCCTTTTTGCAATCTTCATCCATACAATTGATTTGTAAATATAAAGCGCCAGGATTGCAACAACCGCGATTGCCACGCCCAAAGCTATAAGTGCAGTCCATCCAATGCTATTCATTGCTATATCATTAAATTCCTTATACATTTTACTACCTTCCTTTAATAATATTTTATGTTTTTTTAATTTATATATCTTACTGAATTATCCTCTTAGATAACAATAGAAATCTTTAAAACTTATTAATCAATCATAAGCTTATGCCGACGTCGCATATGAGAAGAACCAAGGTTCTTCCTCACACCATCTCCTTTTAAGATGTGCGAGTTTCGTGTGCGATTGGGGTTTAAGCCGACGTCGCATAATGGTAGTGCAGTGGATTGCTAGTAATTAAAATAAAGCAAACATCCACGCCCTTCGGGGCCTCTGAGTTCGATTCTCAGCGTCGGCGTTTTACAATTCTCATTTGGAGAATCCAACATAAGATTTAATTGAATACTCTGGAATATAAATCTTTAAAAAATCATAGCCAATGTAAAATTTATGAGAGATATAAATCCTGAAGAAGTTAAATTAGCTACATTAAAATATAAAGATAATCCAGAAACTCGAGAGCGTTATTATGTCCATATAGAATTTGTTGAACCAATAAAATTGAGTCAAGATGAAAAACCAATTAAGGAATTATATACTCTTTGCCACCGAACTCCAGAAGCCGCGGAGCAAAATTTTATGAATCTTTTCAAAAACTCTTCTGAATCTGAGAAAGTTCAAAAAAGAACTCTTATAGATGCTTGTGGCTTTGTATTATAATTCCTGTCCAAACCTGTCTCTTATTAAACAGCCATCTTCATCAATGTAAAAACCTTTTCTTTCATTATCAAAAAAATGATGCTTCGTTCGTTTTTTGGAGACAGAAAAAAGACAACTCATTTTTTCTGTATAAATTAAATTTCTTTCTCTAGCCGCCTCTCGATTAACTGGATTACGTGGAGAAAAATATGAATCGAATTCTGTTTTGTCTTTGTTTATTTCTTTATCTTTTAATAACATTTTATTTCTTCTTCATCAATTTTTCATATTCTTCTTTGGTAATAATTTTATATTTGCATTCAAATCTTTTTTGTTTAGCATGAGAAATACTTCCTTCAACAACGAGTCCGACTCCTGCGAGCAACCAAAACCAATCAGAAGAAAATTCAAAGATTCCCAATAACTTTAACAAAGTCCCAATTGTCATCAAAACTCCAACAACAATAAAGGTTTCATAGCTAAACATCTTTTCTATTTTCATCTTGAAAACTTCCTGTTTTTAAGAGATAGAAATTTAGGAAAAATTTCTATATATTCAAAATCCTTAACTCATTCTATGCGTAGGCATAGCCTGGATTTTGAATTCTCTTTTTCATAATACATCTTATTTTCTCAGATTTATAAATTTTTATACAAAATCTATTCAGAAATATTACCTTTCAAAATTCCTTTTATTATTTCATAATTTGCTGGATATGCCTTCGGATAAATTATCTCTGTGTGCAAATATTTAAACTGGCTACTTTTGCATGTTCCACTAACATAATAATTATTAGCCCAATCTAAATAAGCACTGCTATTTGTGACAACTCCGTCGCCGTCCTCTCCATAAGTGTCGCACCCAATTCCAATTATATTATAGACAGGAATGTTAAATCCCGTTTGCCAATTTAATTTATTAATAAGTGCGCTGTTTGTGTCCATATCATCGCATTCTTTTTGTGCTCCAAATAATCTGCAGATTTTCAGCGCGTCCGGAGTAATTCCCTTATTCGGAGAAGTAATCATTATAATTTTATCAATACCCGAATCTCCAAAAAGTTGGACATATCTTCTTATCACCAAACCACCCATGCTGTGAGAAATTACGATAACTTTTTCTCTGTTTGTTTTATATTTTACTGTATCAATTATGTTCTTTAATCGGATTGAATAGGTGTCAATATTATCTTTTTTTGCTTGAAGTACATTAAATGTAGACTGATTTTTAATTGTATCAAAATAATAACTTGCTTTTACACTTATGGGGTTTGGCGTTTCGCCCCAAATTCCGTTTACCGTCGATTCAGGGACATTTATCAAAATACTTCCAGAATTTAAATAACCCTCTTCTTCAAGTTTATTTTGCAGGTCTCCGAAACTTTCAAGATTATATTCTGGAGAAACACTCGCGCTAAAATCATGTCCATGAATAAATATTACTGGATAAAGCGTGCTGTTTCCATAACAAGAATTGTTACAGCAAGAAGAGCATTTTCCTTTGAAACAACATGAAGTTGCAGAATCTTTAAGTTTATAATTTACGAAGATTAAATTTGTTTCAATTTCTGGAATTACTATTATCTCCAAAGAAATATTTGATATTACATTTGAACTCTGGAAGTTTTTACTTGTGTCACTTTTTATTTCTTCTTCAAGTTGAGTTTTAATTAAACTGTAGTTTTTATAAAATTCATCAAATTGCATTTTCTTATTAGATATATTTTGTTTAACCAAAATAGAATTTTTTAAAGAATTAAATTCATTAATTATCTCATCTAAATTCGAAGCTGTTGGTTGTGTAGAATTTAATGTGCTGTAAATTTTAATTTCTTTTTCTATTGTAGAAATATTTAACAGAATTGAATTATAATCTTTAACTTCTGCAAAAACACTTTTATTCAACTTTTGGAAATCTGAATTTGTCTTTATAATAGTTGTATTAACTTCAGATAATATAATACCCATCCCCGATAATTTTTCAGCATCCCACAATAAAGCAATTGTTTTTATTTGCTCGGATATATTTTCATTCTCGCTTTTTATTACTCCCAAACTCTTTTCATATTCGTTGAGGCTGAAATTATCAACTTTTTGAATTACCTTGCTTAAGATGTAACTTTCTTTGGTTAAATTATTTAATGAATCTAAATAATTGGGATAATTAACTACGGCTTTTTCTCTTGCTTCTTGCTCTTCGAGAGTGTAATTATAATCAAGAGTTATAAGCAGGGATTTTTTTATCCATTTTCCATCTGTGCTGCATAAAGTTGTTTTAATTGAAGTGCATAAAGTATCAAATCTGTATAATTTTTGCCCTACGCCGTTGGTTGGTGCAGTAAGATTATATTCTTTTTTTGTAGAACTTGTTAATTTGGCATTTAACATTCCTTCATCATAAATTTCGTTCTCGCTAATATCTTCAAAACTATAATTGCATTCAACCTTGCAAAATGGGTTTGCTAAAACCGAGATTTCAAAGGCAACTATTTTTGATTCTCCGTGGCTCAAGAAAATATTTTCAGTATTTGGAATTGTATTTATTAAAATATCATTGCCCAAAAGATAATGAAATAAAAGATAAATTTTAGCCCCGAACAAAACAGCAACGATAATTAAAATAACCGCTATAATAATTATTTTATTTTTTCTTTCTGGATGATATTCTTCACTTTCTTCAATATCCTCCACGGGTTTATCTTTGCCTCTTTTCATAAAAATTAGAGTATTTTTTTATTTATTAACTTATTCAAAATAATTATAATTTTTTTGTGGTATCCTCGGAGGCATAAAGAGATACCATCATTCAGCATTAGAGGAGATTCAAAAAACTTCAAAAGTATCGTCTCCTTCAATCTCGCAAGAGTTGAAGGGATAGGAATTTCTAATTCCTTTATTTGAAGTCCCAGAAAATTTCCTATTTTCGGAGGAACCCGCTGGTTCTTTTTAATAGCGGGAGGCGAAGTGATTCAGTAAATAGTATATTCAATTATCAATGGAGTTTGCTGAATTGCTGAGTAGGATTTGAATGTTCAAATCCAAAATTCTCTTTGACTTTCGTCGGAGGCACTTAGAAAGTCACTCGTTCAATAGGGGGTGACTTGTTAGGGGGACAATGTCCCCATACGAATAGCGGGAGGTGGATTTGAACCACCGATCTCGAGGTTTCCCATTTTTCCTGCTTCTTGACTTTCGTCGGAGGCACTTAGAAAGTCACTCGTTCAATAGGGGGTGACTTGTTAAGGGGACTTTGTTCCATACAATTATGGGCCTCGCGAGCACTCCAGGCTACTCCATCCCGCT
>JBAZOZ010000009.1:0-31778 GCA_041648455.1 Candidatus Pacearchaeota archaeon
GAGGAGGTACTAATGTTTAGTGTGCAGTGTTTACTGCTAGGACTACACGGGTATCTAATCCGTTTTGCGCCCCTAGCCTTCATCCCTTACTGTCAGAACTGTCCTCGTAAGATGCCTTCGCTGTTGTGAGTCCGTCCGAGATTAACGTATTTTACCACTACTTCGAACGTACTTCTTACGTCTTCCAGTCTCTAGCTTAACAGTACTTCTTGCGCGCCCAACTCTTAAGAAGCTGGATTTCACAAGAAACTTATTGAGCAAGCTACGGATGTTTTAGACCCAATAAAAATGGCTGCGACTTGGACCGCGAGTATTACCGCGGCGGCTGGCACTCGTCTTACCCAGTCCTTATTCGTGAAACTTTTTGCATTCCACAAAAGTTTCTCATTGAGAAACACTCTGGCTCAAACTATCACGCTTGCGCGCATTGTAGATTATCCCTAACTGCTGCACCCCGTAGGGCTGGGAATAGTATCTCAGATTCCCTCTCAGGGCCCCTCCGCTAAGAGCCCTTACGGATCTTCGGCTTGGTGGGCTATTACTCCGCCAACTACCTAATCCGCCGCCGGCCCATCCTGTGGCATGAATTTTTAAAGATAAATCATTCCAGGGAATATCTTCTATCAGATATTAGACTCAGTTTCCCGAGCTTATCTCTGACCGCAGGGCAGGTTACCGACGTGTTACTGAGCAGTTCGCTTTATCAATATTTCTAAAGATAAAAACTTGCATGTCTAAACGCAAACCAGAGAGCCGCAGCCGCCAGCAGGATCAACTGGATTTAATTTCATCAACTATCGTCAATAAATGACAATAATCTCCACGCATTCTCGACGATAAAATGTCAAGAACACTTCACACAATCTCCTAACTATCGGCTACTTTCGCTAATTCAACTTTCAAGAAAGTCGCCGATATAGAAATTTTAATTTCTATATCGGCTTAGCTTTATTATAATTGGTTTAAGAATTTACAACTAAATGACTGCTTCTACATACCTCATACCTTAACATTCATTATAATTAATAGTTTCATTAAGGCACTCATCTTAGTTAAATAAATTAGTCGAGAAAGAGTATTTAAATGTTTCGCGGGAAATCTTTACAGCAAAAATATTTTTGACGTCGATAAAGTTAAATTTTATTTTCTTTTATTTTTCTTTCTATAAAATCAATTTGCTCTTCACATCTTTTTATACCTTGTTCAAATATTTCAATTTCTTTTTTTATCGCTTCAATTTCTTTTTTATGATATTCCATATATTTCTTATGATGTTCTTCAATCTGTTTTGTATGGAATTTTAATTTTTCTTCCTGTTCTTTTTTTCATCAAAGTCAAGTGTCTCTTGAATTTTTTTCTTGTGATTTTCAATAGAATTTTCATGGAATTTTATCCAGCTATCATTATATTCAATTTCTATTTCATTTGCTTCCAGCAATTTTCTAATTTCTTCAAGTTGTTGTAAATAATTATTTTTTCTTTTTCCCTGTTTTTCTTTTTCTTCTTGCAAATATTTTAATCTTCCAGATTTA
This sequence comes from Candidatus Pacearchaeota archaeon, assembly GCA_041648455.1. Taxonomy (GTDB): domain Archaea; phylum Nanobdellota; class Nanobdellia; order Pacearchaeales; family GW2011-AR1; genus JBAZOZ01. Next base: position 1,533 of record JBAZOZ010000009.1, read on the forward strand.
TCTTTCTCATCAGATTTAATTTTATTTTCCATTTTTTATCACTTTCTTAAATTCAAAATAATTCTTTCTTGAATTTAAAATCTACTCCCAATTCTCTTGCTTCATCTCTATGATTTTCCCTGCTCATTAAAATTACTGCCAGCCCTTTTTCTTTTGCAGCTTTTGCAACTTCAAGTCCGCCCTGTGGTGATTCATCTCCTAAATGATAATCTGTAATAACTCTTTCATAATCTCCAGAATTAATTCTCTTAAGCGCCTCATCCAGCGTCGGTGCATAATCTCCCTCAAGGTTCCTACTGATTTTGTCATAAACTTCTTTCATGTCGTCTACAATTAATGTTCTCATATCTTGTTTAGTGTTTTATAGTATTTAAATCTTATTTTTTGTAACTACTATATATTGACAACATATTCATTGAGGGATATATTTTATTATTATATTATACTTCTCACAAAACAAAAATTAATTTTCAAAAAATTTAAAAATGATATTTTTTTATTTACCTTATGGACGCAAATAATATTCAACAAAGAATGCAGGAAATTCAAAAGAACGAGGAGTTTGCAGATGCATTTTCAAAAATTGTTTCCGGAGGAAAATCAGGATACAGGGCAGTAATTGAAAAGAAAATTGTCGTAGTGAAATGCAAAACCTGCGGAAAAGTTCTAGAAGGAAATGAAAAATTCTGTTCAGAATGCGGGACGAAGGTGGAGAAATAAGATTATTTTATTCCAAACTTTTCCCAGGTAGAATCTAAGTAGATAATTTTTTCTTTTATTCTTGCTTCATCAATTTTAATTGCACTAATCGCAGAAACAATTGCATCAATCATGCTCGTTTTAGGTTTTATTTTCATATTTATTGCTGAATCTAATTCCCTTGCAAGATTTATATCTCCCCCGCCATGCCCGTCATTTTCTTCTTTAACATTTATAACTTCAATTTTTTTATTTGAGCCAAATTCTCTAAATTCAATTATTCCTGAAACTAAATCTGCTCTTAGTGTTCCTTTTGTCCCGCAGATATACATTCTCCTCTCGGGAATTCCAGAATTACAATTCGTATGAAATGTTGCTCTTACCTCATTTTCATATTCGATTATTACTATTTGGTTGTCGACGATATCTTTATCAGATTTAAATGGATTTGGAATTTCTTTTTCATCAAAGAGTATTTTTCTATTTTCTCTTTTTTTTATTTCATCATAAATTTCAGAATTTTTTTCCATAAAACAATTTAGTCCTCCAAACGACGCGACTTTTTTTGGCAAGCTTTCAATAAACCATCTCGCTAAATCAAGATCATGGCAACATTTTTCAAGCAAATGTCCTCCGGAATTTTTCTGAAGCCGTCGCCAATCAGTCATAATAAAAGCCCCGTGATCAAATTCCAATACTTCATTAAATTCCATGCTAATAATCTTTCCAATTTTTCCAGAATCAATTATTTTTTTTATTTCTAAATAATGAATAGAATATCTTAACGGATAGCTAATTAAAAAAATTAAATTTTTAGAATCAAATTCTTTTTTTATTTCAAAACATTCTTCTTCTGATATTGCAAGTGGTTTTTCAGAAAAAACATTTTTACCAAATTTTAAAGAATTGATTATCTGATCTTTATGTGCAGAATTTATAGAACCAATCAAGATCCATTCGATATCAGGATTTTTTAGTAAATCAAGATAATTTTTATAAATAATTATCTCTCTTCCAAATTTATTTAAAAAATTTTCCACAGATTTTTCCGATGGATCATAAACTCCAGCGATTTTATTTTCTGGATTTACTTTAAATAATTGTTTAACAACTTCATTCATTCTTGCCCCACATCCAATAATTCCTATGCCTTCCATAAAATATTTTATATTCGATAATATAAAAATCTTTTTAATTTTGGAACGAAAAATATTAAAGCGAATTATATTTTTAATCTTCATAAAACTTATAAACTCTTATTCTAAACATAATTTTTATCAAAATGAAAATTTTACAAATATCAACACCATTTTTACCAATCAGAGAAGATTTGAAATATGGTGGTACGGAAAGAGTTGTTTTTTTATTAGATCAAGAACTTAATAGATTGAAACATGATGTTACTGTCGCAGCACCAAAAACTTCAAAACCATTAGGAAAATTATATCCGACTATAGAAGTAGATATTGGTGTCTCTGATAATTTTATCGAAGAGAAAGGAAAAGAAGATGATAGCATAAGTTTAACAAGACAAATAAATCAAACTAACTTAAGATTGGAACATATTGCAAGGGCTGTTCGTTTTGCAAATTCGCAAGATTTCGATGTTGTTCACATTCACGATGACAATATTGTTCCATTTATGCCTTTGATAAATGCACCTTCGTTATTAACTCTACATTGTTATTATAGTGGAGAATTTTGGGATTCTTCTCTTCATCCAGATATTACTAGTCTTGGCGTTAATTTGGTAGCAATTAGCAAGGATCAAAAAAAGATTTATGAAAAATATGGGTTTAAGGTTAGAGATGTTGTTTACAATGGTGTTGATGAAAACAAATTTTCTTTATCTGATGAAAAAAATAATTTTGTTTTTTCGTTAGGAATAATTCATCCAAGAAAAGGACAACGTGAAGCAATTGAAGCCGGAAAAAAATCCGGATTAGATGTAATAATAGCAGGTAATATAGGAATACCTTCATATTTTGAAAAAGAAATAGCTCCAAATATAACTCACGACATTTCTAATCAAAAAAATAAACTCGAGTCATATTTAGAATTACCTGGAGAGAGCGGCGGAAGAGTAGTTTATGCAGGAGAAGTTAATGATGTTCAGAAAAAAAGTTTATTTTCCAATGCGAGAGCATTTCTCATGCCGATTACCAGACCAGAACCATTCGGATTAGTTATGGTTGAAGCAATGCTTTCAGGAACACCAGTTATAGCTTACAGATGCGGTTCTGTTCCAGAAATAGTTGCCGACGGAAAAACAGGATATATTGTAGAAAATGTTGATGAAATGAGAAAAGCAATAGGTGAAGCAGGAAATCTTTCTTCTCAAGAATGTAGAGATTATGCAATAAAAAATTTCAGCAAAACAAGAATGGCTGAAAGATATTTAGAAGTTTATCAAGAGTTAATTGATCAAAAAAAATTTAATCAAATTGTATTTTAGGTAAATCTAATAATTTTGCAGATTTAGGAAGTTTCATAGACTCTTCAACAATTGTTGGCCATACTTCAAGAGTTCTTCTTAAAAGTTCCATTTCTGTTTTTAGAGTGTTTGTCACGCTTTGAGAAAATGCTTCTCTATCAAATCTGTAATAAGAATTAAATAAAGCATTCGCAAATTGCACATAATGTCCTTTTCTATCAAATGCATCTTTAGATTTTGATTGCGCTCTTGTGTATAGTTTTTGCCCTCTTTCAAAAATTTCTCCTATTCTATTTGAATCTATATTAATTCCTTCGTCAAAATGGAGAACGAGATCTTCTATGCCATCATTTAATCTTCTCATTTCATCTTTTAATATAGCAGAAAGTTCTTCATTTAAGTAATCTTCAGCTAAAGATGGTCTGTTACTTGGATTTCTTTTATGGGTTTGAGTTGAATCCACGTGAGCTGACGCAATATCCTGTTTTTGAGACCAAATTCTAAACATATAATCCTCAAATCTTAAGGATGTTGGAATAAACGGAGGAAGTCCTTGTCTATTATCATATCCAGCAACTCCACAATCCATTCTCCAATTTACTTTTGTAATACATGGTTTGTAATCAGATATAGCATAAACTTTAGATAGATCACTCATGGTTACTAAAACAGGATTTCTTAAAAATTCTTCAACATAATCTTTAGAATCAACATCAGAAGAACCAGTTCTAAATGTTTGTGCTAATTTTATAATTGCTGTTGGAGAAACTTCTCCTCTGATTAAACTTAAAGTATTCGGAGAATTTAGTGCTCCTGGTTTGGTGTTATTAGTTAAAAGATCGGTATTGCTATCTTGAATAAGATTTCCTCTTTCATAAGTATCTGGTACTTCAGCGACAGATTTTCCCAAAACTTCTAAAAAACCAACAAGAATGTCGTCGGGAGAAGTACGATACCTTCCTTCTCTAGGCACGTACCTTCCTTTTAATATTTCTCCTTCTTTCAATCCTTTTTGCCGTTCAAAAAGAGCTAGAGGATACATATCATCATCAGAACTTATAAAAAGATTTCCTAGAGTATATGCAAGAGTAAAATTTCTATTTCCACCATAACTTGGTCTAAATATTTTTTGCAAAAGTCTAGGAGGAATTTTTGTTTTAGTTTCTAATTTTGATAAAAATCTTTTTTTCTCTATTTCTCCAACATACCATATATTTCCAGGATAATCAATTTCAGCTTCTGTAAAAGATTTTAATGCTCTTTTTCTATTCTCTTCTCCTCTGCTATCGTCAAAGACAATAATAGGAACAGAATATCCAAAAGATCTAAAATTTTCAGAATATCTTGCTACAGTTTCTCCAATTTCCTGTGGTCTGTAAGTTGGAATTACAAAAATAGCTTGACTATTTTTAGAATCAAAATAATTTTCAATCTTGTTAACCATTTTTTAATACATCAAAAATTGTTTTTTGCGTAAACTCTCTGTTTTAACTCGTGAGAAAGCAAAAACAATTTTTGGGGTGTTCAAGAACCCGAGACACGCCCCGGAATTTATTCCTAGGGTTCTTGACACCTTCAAATTTAATTTGTGATCAGAAGCGTTTAAAAAAACTGTGATAATATTTTTATCCTTTTGTTTTTGAATTTCTTTATTAATTAATAGTATCATTGATTCATCTCTGCAGTTCCCTCCTTATACTAAAACAATTGTCTTAGATTTTTTAAAAATTTAATCACTCGTTTATATTAGAAACTATATATAAAGATTATTATACTCTACAAAATATATTAAATTATACTTTAAAAAATGATTTTAGCAAAATATAAATCCAAAAGAAATTTAAAAAAGTCTGGTGAACCAAAACCAAAAATAAAATTTTCTAAAGATAAAAAATTAATTTACATGATACATCGTCACGACGCCTCACATCTTCATTGGGATTTAAGATTGGAACACGATAGGGTTTTAAAATCATGGGCAATTCCGAAATCTCCCGAAGCCGTTAACGACGGAAAAACTAAAAGACTCGCAATTCAAGTTGAAGATCATCCATTGGGATATGCAAATTTTCACGGAGTAATTCCGGAAGGAAATTATGGCGCAGGAAAAGTAGAAATTTGGGACAAGGGCTTTTACCTTCCAGAAAAATTTTCAGATAAGGAAATTATCGTTGATATTCACGGAGAAAAACTTAATGGAAAATATGTTTTGATAAAAACAAATTATCAAGGAAAAAAATCTTGGTTGTTTTTAAAACGAAGGAATAATTAATCCAGCACTAACAACAATTGGAATTTTTCTTTCATCTCTTTCCTTTCTCTCATAACACTTTAATCCGCAATAAGTATGTTCAATTCCAATCTCATTCAATAAATCATCAATTCTATGTCCAGAATGAATCACAATTTTATCTTTATCAGATCTATCAACAAAAGCCCAACTCTTATCATCCTTACCCAATACAGAAAATCTATCATTACCTAACTCATTTTTAGATATTTCATATTGATAATATTTAATTTCCATTTCTTATTAATTATTAATGTCCTTTTAAGAATTATCTCAATGCAGGATATATTTTAAGATTAAAACCATTTCAATTTTAAATTTTTACGGGCTTGTTTTCTATAGACGATAATGTTTTAATACATCAAAAATTGTTTTTTGCGTAAACTCCCCGTTTTAACTCGTGAGAAAGCAAAAACAATTTTTGGGGTGTTCAAGAACCCGAGACACGCCTAGGAATTTATTCCGAGGGTTCTTGACAAAAAAGATATTAAGGCTTCTCTAACAATTTCCCTAGCATTATCATAATCTATTCCGTTTAAATTGTCAAAATTTCCGACCTCGTTATTCCATCTATATCCTTTTTTTTCAAGAAAATAGTGCGTTTCTTTCTCCACGATATTATCAAAGTGAGTATATCTTTCGGAGTCTAATCCTCTTTGGCACATTCCAATTGCAAGATTTAAACTTTTTTTTATGCCATTTGAAAAATGTTTACAAATATTATTAATATCTGTTTCTCTCAACATGGATAACTTAAGAAAATATTGTTTAAAATAATATCGGCGTTAAATAATATAATTCATACGCGATTTCACCAGAGGCATTTAGAAACTTTCAAAATTTCCTGTTTTGAAAGGATGGAAAAATTCTTTGTTTTCCATATCGCCGTTCAGCATTAGAGGAGATTAAAAAAGAACCAGCGGGTTCTTTTTACACACCAAATCTAGCGCCTTCTGGTTTTTCTCTTTTTTCTTCATCTTCAGAAGTCCACCAGTCCAAATCAGGAATATCACATTCAATTTTTCTGGCCTTGCAATATTCTCTTGCTAAAAGATAAAATATAACACCTAAAGATTTTCCACTTTTGTTGTTCCCAATTATAATTTGATTCGCGCCTTTTGCAAAATTGTTAGTATCACAAACCATCATAATTTTTTTCTTTACATTTAATGTATCATTCAACGCATTTTTATCAAGCCAAGAATCACAAACAATTGTCAGTTCATTTTCGAAAAAATCATCAAGCCGAGTATTTGTCAAAATTCCTGCAGGATATTTTTTTGTGAAAATTTTAATTCCTGTAAGTTTAGAAAACATTTCTGCTGCCTTCCATCCAGATTGTCTTTTACAAACAAGAATAACGTCTTCAGGATTGAAATTGCTTAAATATTTGCATGCTTCCTTTAATTTTAAGTCAATTAAATCTGTATTAAAAATTGCTAATCCATCTGCTCTTCTTCTATAAACAAACGGCCTCATATCTGGAGTCACCACACGAGTTCCCAAATAAATTCCAGACTTGACATATTCTTCAAGAGGAATTAACATATCCTCTCTTTTTTTAATCTTGACTTGTTCTTTAAGTTCTTCGGTGCTTGGTTCAACTGAAATTTTCTCCTTAAGTTTCTTAACTTTTTCTAAAAGTTTCTTTTTTCTTTCTTCTAAGGATTTTTCCTCTGTCGTAGATTCTGCTTCGGCTAATTTATTCAAATCTTTTTCAGGTATTTTATCTTCAGAAATTTCCTCACCAATTTCTTCCACGATTTCCTCTAAATTTTCAAGTCCTTCCTCCACGTTCGAAGATATGTTAGTGGCGAGAGCTTGGGAACCAATGTTCTCAATGTTTTCTTCAATTTGTTCAATAACATTTTTTACCATAGAAATTTACAGAGAAATTGGTTTAAAAAGATTTGGTTTAGAGATTATTTATTTTCTCTACCATAAATAACCCAACCAATAATTATCATAGACAATGTAATTGTAGCAAATATATTACTAATAATTATTGGACTATTTGAAATTTCTATACCATAAAATAACCAGACTATCACAGAGATTATCTGAAAACTAAAAGTTATTATTGACAAGTCCCTTGCACTTTTTCTTTTGAAAATTCGATAAACTTGAGGAATATTAAAAATTCCTTCGCCAAGTCCAAAAATTGTGGCTAAAATTGCTAATAAACTCATTTTAATTCTTTCTCAATTTCAATCAATCTCCTTAACTTCGCTTCTCGTTCTTTGCCGTCAATTCCGCATTTAAAAAAATCTGCTTGAAATCCAAAAGCCAAGTCCGCAAGAATATTTTCTTCGGTTTCTCCGCTTCTATGAGAAAAAATAATTTTAATTTTATTTTTTTTAGCCAGCTCGCAAACTCTTGCAACTTCTAAAAGTGAACCGCACTGATTTGGCTTTACAATAATTGCATTCACGGATTTTTCTTCAATTGCTTTTTTCAGTCTTTTTGAATTAGTAACAATTAAATCGTCCCCGACAATCAATCTGTCAGGAAATTTTTTTAATAATTTGCTGAAAGAACCAAAATCATTTTCCTCAAACGGATCTTCAATATAAAATAGATTATAATTTTTAATTAAGTTGCTCAAATATCTAAATTGTTCGTCCCTGTCTCTTTTTAGCATAGGATTTTCATAATTATATTTTCTTCTTTTGCAAAATGAGGAAGCAGCGACGTCAATTCCAACATTTAAGTATAAACTCCTTTCGTCCCATGCATTATCTTTTAAGTCTTTCAAAACTTCAAGAACTCTTTTATCATCCAAGGAACTAATCCAGGCATTTTCATCATTCTTTTCTCCCTTGAACTTCTCATCAATATTTTTCAATATTATTTGTGCATCTACTTTTGCATTTCTATTGACATCAAAAGATTGTATCGCAGAATTTGAATCTGGAATCAATAAAAATTCCTGAAAGTCCGGCTTCTTTCCTTCAATATTAGAATGTTTTCCCCCGCCAATACAATTGCCAACAAATTTTGGAATTTTATTTGCCTTGGGATTTATTAATTCCCAAACTTCTTTTCCTTTCTCTTTGGCCAAAGATTTTAGAACTGCACTTTCCAAAGCAAAAAGGCTATTTGCCCCGATATGCCCGTCAACAACCTCTTCGATTCTTCTCAAATCTTCGAAACAATCAATGTTTTCTTTAGAAAAATAATCGCTGAAATCCTTTAATGCTTGGATGTCTTCCTCCAAATTTTTTTTATATGCTTTTGCTTCAAATTTTCCAGTTGATTTTCCCGTCGGAGAAGAAGCAGAGAAATTTCCCGCGCTTGTTTTAATACTCACAAAAATAGTTTTCTCTTTTCTGGAATCTAAAATTGATTTTGCATCAACTTCTTTTATAATCATTTTGAAAACTTCCTGTTTTTACTTTCAAAACCTTCAAATTTTTCTGATTTGAATGGGGCAAGAATTTTCTTAATTCTTGGACTTCTTGTTTCCTTAAAATCTTCCTGACTTTCAAAACTTCCCGTTTTGTAAGGATGAGAATTTATAATTCTCATATTTTGAGGAATGGAAAACTTCTTTGTTTTCCATGTGTAAGGATAGAAAACTCTTTTGCTTACAAAATTTCTTGTTTTGTAAAAATGAAAATTCCTGATTTTCATGTTTTCTATATTGAAAGGTAAAAAATATCTTATTTCTTCTAAAACTTTTTGTTTTGGAAGGACAAAAATTTTTAATTTTTGGATTTTCATAACTAAAAAAGAATTTCAGAGTTTTTATAATTATTCTCTAATTTCTTTTTTCCATTTGTCATAGAAATTAAGAACTTCTTTTGCATATTTTTCTCCTTTGGCATTAATTTTCCCTTGATTATAGATGCTTAAAATTTGTTTCAATTTTTCTTTTCCTTCTTTACCATTCGCTTTTTTATATAATAAATTTTCTTTTTCTAATGCCTTTTTTATAGTATTTGAAGCTGACATTACTTGTCTTTCTGCTCCCCAATATTTTTTATCTTTTGGATTTCCATAACCCATTAAAAGTTTGTCATCTTTATTTTCTCCATAAGGATATCCCAAGCTGGATTCCATTTGAGATATTGAAACTAAAAGTGCCATAAATTCTTTTTTATCTATTGTTTTCGGAGGATTTGAATATCTTCTAAAAATATTTTCATACTCTTCAAACCTTTTTATTAAATTTTCTCCGACATATATTCTAGAATCTCTTTTTTCTTCTTTTTTAAATTTTAAATTAGGACTTGCATATCTAGTTTGAATATTCTCTCTTTCTTCTATTAAATTTAGATTGTCTGGCAATGCAGGTTCGATATTTAATTTATCTTCAATATTTTTCTTATTTTTTCTCTGGGAATTTCGCTCTGCTCTTTCCCATTCCTCGTCGGAAATATTCTCAACAATTCCTTTCCAAATTTCATATCTTTTTTCTTGCATTTCTATATATTCTTGGCCGGCAGACTTTTCTTTTGGATTATAACTATATGTTCCTCTGCTGCCTAAACCAGCTAAAATTCCCATTAAGATTGATATTCCTGCAAATTTTATTTTATTGTAATTTCTCATTTTCCTTCTAAATTTTTTTAGAATAAGACTATTTAAACTTTCTTATTGTTATTACTGGCCGGTAATATAATTATTCTTCTGTTCCGGCTTCTTCAGAAATATCTTCTTCTACTTCATCTTCGGGATTAGCAAGTTCCATTATTTCCCCCTCTTTCGCAATCTCTTCTTCTTCTTGAACTTCTTTTTCCTCAATTTCCTTGTCAGTTACTTTTTCTTTAACTCTTTTTAACTTCTCTTCTTTTCTTTCAGGGAATGGTTTCTTTACAGAAATAGGCAACACACCGGATTCTAATTCAACTTCAGCAATTTTTAAGGAATCATATTTAATTTTTTCTAAATCCTCTTCAGTTATTTTGATTAGTAAGGGGGCATTCATTGCAATTTGCAAGGCTCTCGCTCCAAGAATTCTCGCTTTCTCATATTTGGAAAAATTTGATGCGTCCATTTTCTTAAATTTTTACAAAACAGAAAATTTCCTGTTTTCTTTGTTGGTAAAATTTGATGCGTCCATTTTATTTATATATTTTTTCCGTCTTGTTTATAATCTTTGATTAAATATCCTGCTGTTAAACATGCTCCACCCATTACCGCCATCGCTCCGGTTGCAACCTTAAGTGAATTAAAAAGAATATCATCATTATTGCCTATAAGTCCATAACCGACACCTATTGCACCAACCCCCAAAACTACCGTAGCTCCAATAGAACATGCTCTAACTACTTTTTCTAATTTATTTGTCATTTTATTTTATAATTTCTTATTTTAAAAACTTTTCAATCTTAGAATTTAAATTTTTGTGAGTTTTTTCAATTAAATCCAAGACTTCTTCAAATTCTTTAATTTTCAGAGAACCACTATCTCCTTTCTGCATAGAAGAGATTATTCCCTCATGACCTCCAATCGTAACTCTCGCTTCAACAATATCTTCCTCCTGTCTTGTTGGATCGATAACCCAATTATTATTAATTTTGTAAGCAGTTATTGAAAACGGACTTTCTTTCTTGAGGGGAATTTTTTTAGTAGTCAACTCACCATAAACAACTTTCCCGCTTTCCTCGTCGTATTTTGGAATCTTAGCATCTTTTAATGCCATCATTGCTCCGATGCCTGCAGCATCTAACAAATTTCCGTCGTCGTTTATCGAATAAATATCTATGAAAACCGTCCAAACTTTTTTCCCTTCTTCGATACATAATTTATCCAATTCAATAAATTTACTTTCTCTAATAAATCGATCTATTAATCTTCCCATTTCAATTGCTGGAAATTTTGGCGGACCCGATTCAAATCTTGGAGAACTCAAAGGCAAAAGTTCAGAAGTTACCATTAAATTCCCTTTGTCTTTAGAATCAGGATAAGGTTCTGATACATCCATTTTAATTCCAACTATAACTTCGGTATTTCCAAGTTTCACTCTCGCACTTCCCTCCGCATTTTTTGAGATTCCGGTTTCAATTTCCAATTTTCTAAATTCGTCAAACTTTCTGCCGTCGAATCTCTTTCCTTCTTCAAGATATTTTTTTATTCTCTCGCCCGTTAAATTTGATGTTTCTTCCATCTTAAAAATTTCCTATTTTTAATGAGATAGAAAATCTCTGACCTTCAAAACTTCTTGTTTTGAATGGAATGAAAAACTTTTTGTTTTTCATATTTTCTATATTTGCAATATTTTCAACTCTGTCTGTGCGTAGGCACAGCCCAAATATTGCAATCATTTTAAATTTAATTCTGATTTAATTGGTTCGTAGTCTAAATTAAAATCTCTACACATTAATTGATATGCGGTATTAATTCCAGCAACATAATTAGCATGTCGTGATACCATATTACCTATTCTTCCTCTAAAATTTTCTCCCTTCATTAAATCAATCTCTTTCTGATAATATTTTTTATCCTCTTCGGCAAATTCTTCTAATCCAACTCTAATTAGCTTTACTCTTTCTTCCATTGTTTTCTCTTTACAATTTTCCTCAATGCCTATTGTCATTTTATTTTTCCTCTCCTACTTCCTTCAAAGCTGATTTTTGAATTTCATAAATCTTTTTTGTCGCTTCTCTTCCTAATCTCACGGCTTCTTTCAATTCTTTCGGAGTTATGTGTCCATCTAATTGAATATGATTTAATTCATCAGAAGTGCTTGAGAAACTCATTGCAATATCTGTCGCTCCTTCTCCTTCTTCCCAATCTTCTTCATGTTTGTTGACATCGACAACTAAAGTTTTGTCTAATTTTCCAACTGAAACACTTGAAACTAAATCTCTCATTGGAATTCCTGCGTGTGCCAAAGCCATTGCAGCTGCATTTATTCCTGCGCATCTTGTCGACGCATTTGCCTGCAAGATTTGTATGTAAACATCAATAACCATATTTGGAAACTTATCAATCATAATCACAGGTTCCAAAGCCCATTCAGTAACTTTGCTAATTTCAGTGCTTCTCCTTGAAGTTCCGGGTCTTATTCTTTCTGTAACAGAAAAACTTAACATATTATAATTGCATCTTAATGTTCCTTTTTCAGGATTTTGAGAATGTTGCGGATGCATTTTCTTCGGTCCGTAAACGGCAGCAATCGCGACTGTGTCTCCGAACGCAAACATCGCACTTCCGTCGGCATTTGGTATAATTCCAACCTTCGCTTTCATTTCTCTAGTCTCATCAACCTTCCTTCCATCCGATCTTTTGAATTTTTCAATTGTCATTTTATTTCTTTAGAATATTTACTTAAATTCACATCTGATTTTCCTATTTGACAGAGAAGATAACCTACTAATGGAATAGTAGATAACATCATAGCTCCAGATACATATGCTTGTTCTAGCAAAAGATTATCATTCGCTAAATTATTAAATGCAAGTCCAGCTGACATAAACCCAACCCATCCTAAAACTACTTTTTTGTCTATCGTTTTCATTTCTTTTCCTCCCCAAACCATTCTTCAACTTTTTCTGTCAAGCCAGAAACAAAAGATTTTTCTGTAACAAACATTATTGCTTTTTTTGCAAAAAGTTCTTCTTCAACTGTATTTCCTTTTACCCAAACATATCCGTTTTGTCCGACGGTAATATTGCATCCAGTTTTTTCTTTTATTAAATTTATCATGCTTCCTTCCTTCCCAATAATTCTTGGAACTTTGTTCGAATTTACTTTTACAATCATTCCCTCGTCTATTCTTCCCAATCCGCGCGCATTAATACTTAAATCAATTCCTCTTTTATTTATTCCCCATATTTTTACAACTGCCAAATCTCCAATATCCATGACTTCATCTAATTCATTCTTGTTAACATATCTTGGAACCTCTGTCAAAGGAAGAAAAGCATTTTCTGCAGTGTCAACATCAATAACCCAACCATTGAATGTAACATTCTCAACTTTGCCGATTACAACATTTCCACGTCGGGGCTGATAAACTCCAGAAAGCGGAATTATTTTTATTAATTTATTTGCTTCTTCAGCTAAACCAAATCGCAAAGCAACAATATCTTTTCCGCATTTTTCAGTTCCTTCTCCAGGAAGATAATCATCTCCAGATATAATCACTTCACCTGGAACTACTACTTCTCTATTTTTTTCGTCTGACAATTTATTTTGTTTCTTTTTGTAATTTAGTTATTAAAAATGATTCCTTACAATCTGGGGGTAGGGTTGCTTCTCCTAATCGATGAATTATTTGAGGATAACTTTCACGATGAATTTCTATTAAGGCATCTGCTTCACTTCTTGCAATGACAAGAGCATAATTTTCCCCCCCATCTTTATCAATGTCTTCTATAAAATATTCATAATATTTTTCATCTGTTTGTTTTTCTTGATTTTCCATTTTATTCCTTAATTTCTTCTTTCTTCATTTTTAATTATTTCTCTATTTTTTTCGTCGCTCATTTTAATTATATCTTGTTAGTTTAGTATATTCATTTATTCTTTGATACATTTCTCTTCGAAAAGGATAAGGACTGTATCTTTCATCTACATTCCTAAATATGATTCTTGTTTTATTTTCTTTAGATTTATTCTCTCTTCCAAATATTTTTTTTAATAAACTTAACATTTTATTCTTTAATTTCCTCTGTCAATGCACTTCCATGCGTAACTGAATTTAATTTATCATAAAAATTCATAATCATTCCCGAAGGAACGACGACTTTTATTTCTAAATCCCCGTTAGAAAGCCAGGTTTCATCTTCCTTGTATTGTGAAACAACCCCATAAGCTTTTCCTGTATGAATTGCAGGGATTACTATCTTAACTTTTTTTAAGTTAAATTTTATTGGAATAATTCCAGTTATTTGTGCAAGAATGTCTTTAATCTGGTTTTCTATTGGTACATTCTTTATGTTAACATGTGCTTGTTCAAGTGCATTTTTAATTCTTTCGGCAGTGTGAGGATTTCCAGTTTTAGGATCAATTGCATTTCTCGATAAGAAATCAACAACTTGTTTAAACTTCGCTTCTTGTTCTGCGCTTCTGTGTTCTTGACTCAAAAGAACTTCGCCTTCTTTGACAATTCTCGACGCTATCTCAAATATATTTTCTGTTTTAAACGCTTCCATCAAATCAGATACAGGTGCTTTTAATCCTTTTTTAGCATCAGAAAAAATCGTGTCCATCTCTAAAAAATCAACAATAGAACTCTGGCCTTTCTTGAATTTTAACGCAGCATCCATATCAACAATAATCTCGAATGGTTTTCCTGCTTTTTTAATTCGTGCTGTGGTTTGTGTCATTTTATAAATTTAATTTCCCCTTGTATTCTTTATTTTTATCCATATCCTGAAGATTATATTCGGCAGCCCCATCCAAGTCTATAGAGACTAGATAACCTATTCCCTTCTCACCTTTTTGTTTTATTGCATTAAAATAAATTCCTCCTTCAAAATCGGGTTGTATAGATGGGTTTAAATTAAAATGTTCAAATCTTTCTCCAAGCAAACTTTTTGCAGTATTAAGAAATAATCTAAAATACATTTCAGATTTTGTAAAAAGTTCTTCATTCACATAAAATCCGACATTTTCATCGGGAAGAGAATATCTATGGTCATCAATTCTTTGAAATTTTTCCTCACTTTTTCTTATTTGCTTTCTAATATCAGATGAGTTTAGTTTATCTATTAATGTTTGAGTCATTTTATTTTCCGAACCCCATAATTTTTTCGCCATCAATTTTTTCAAGTTTTGCAGTTTCACTTGGAACATAAACCATCTCAAATCTTTTTATGTCAAACTTTTTCCCCTGAATATTTTCAAATATTTCCAGTGCAATTTTTGCTCCTTTTTTAATTGTAAAATCATGTCTATATTTTTCTCTTAGTTGTTCTCTGATTTTTTCGTCGTTTTCTCCAATTGCATTAGCATAATAAGAAAGATAATTTCCAGTAATGTCGCTTGTGAATAATTCGGATTTTTTTCCGTTGATTCCAGCCAGCATCATTGAAACTCCAAAAGGTCTTGCCCCGCCATACTGAGTGAATTGCTGTTTCACGTCGGAGATTTCTTTGATTACAACTTCTGGTTCAATTGGAGAATCATAAACGACCCTGTGCTGTTGTGAAATTAATTGTGCTTTTTCAATAAGGACTCTCGCGTCAGAAAGAATTCCAGAAACACTCGCAATAATGTGCTCGTCAATTTCGTGAATTTTGTTCGCAGATTTTTGAACTATTAGTTTGTCCTCTGTTCTTCTGTCAGCAATTATAAAAACTCCATCAGTGCAAACCATTCCAATGCTCGAACTTCCGAGCCTAACTGCTTTTTCAGCATACTCTACCTGTAGCAAATGTCCTTCGGGTGAAAACATCGTCGCTGTTCTGTCGTAACCCATTGCTTGATGTTGCATATCTATTGGCATATCCATCTTAATTTTAGAGAATTTTATAATAAACTTAATTTTTTTCTTTATCTCTATTGATTTTTAGAATAAGTTGCAATTTATAAATTTTTTGGTGGAGAAATTTATTGAGAATCTGGCTTACTAATTGTTATTTTTCTTGTTGCTAAATTATACGTTAATATTGCTACAACTTCTCCTTTTTTGGGGTCTGTATATGATTTTGAAGATTTTCTTGGCGGTCTTCTTTCATATCTTTCTCCAACATCAAGACTACAATTACCAAACATAGATTGCATACTGCGAATTTCTCTTAAACTCTCAATTGAATGCATAATACAAATAAAATAATTTAGTATATAAATTTAATTACACTTTTCTAATATCTATCCTCTCAATCCCCTCAACGTCCCGCTAACTTTTGTGACTTCCATCTTTTCTTTGTAAACAGCAAGCGACGCCCTGACAGAATCAACTGCTTCTCTATTGACGCAAATTACCGCAGCACCTTCTTTCTCGGAAATAAAACTCAAACCAGCCTCTGACATTCCAGAAATTCCAATAAATTCAAGAACCGCCTTTTCCATATTTTCTTTAAGATTCTTTCCTTTAACAAGAAGGTATCTCTTGTTTTCTTTCATAGATGGTTTTAGGGATTTCATAGACTAAGTAAGAAAAGATAGTTTATATTTTTTATTAATTGTTTAACTTTAAACTTAATCTCTATATTTATGCCCAAAAATAATTTGTTCTAAGTAAAGTTCCTGTTTTTTAATATTATAAGAAAAAATTACTCTTAACTTTTCAATTCTTATTCTACAACTTCCTGTAAAATCATAATGCATATGTTCGTATCTTTCGGGATTTTCAGCAACTTCTTCAATTTTTTTCTTAATTCTTTCTTGAACAGAATTATCTAACTTTTTAAAATCCTTAATAAATTCTTTTGTTGGAATAATCCTATAACTCATCCCAATTACCAAAGTCTCTATTTTTTATTTGTTCTTTGGATCGCCTGTGCCCTTCCATGACTTCGGAATCGCTCATTAATAAAAGAGATTCAACTCTATCATTAATTTCATTAGTTAATCTAACTAAATCTTCCATTGCACTTTTATCTATACATACATCTCCCATGTTTTATTGAACTACTTCAACCTTAAATATTTTTCGTCTATTTATCTTTGTAAATAAAGATTTATTCAAATTTAAAAAGTTCATATTTTTTGCTCGAGCCAACAACAACTGTAACTCTTCCAATACCTTTAACCTCATTTGTTATTCTTGTACTCAAGTTTTTCCACAAATCTTGCTCCTCTCCAAAAGTAAATTCTATATTATTTTTTTTATGTCTTAAGTTTCTAAATTCAATCTCAACAGGATAATAATAAGCCCTTTCATCACCCACGACACCTACTGTTCTGCAATTAAAGATTCTTAGTTCATAATCACATTTAACATCTAGTCTTTCAAATTCTCCCCTACAAATTTTATCGGCCGAAATTGCAATTTTTTGTAATTTGCGATTCTTTCTTTTAGGATAATATACATCTTTCATGAATTTTATGCAATCATTTTGAAATCCATTATCTTCATAAAAATCATCTATTAAAGCTCCCATAAAGGAAAAAAACATAACACATTTTTAAAGATAATTATAGTAAAAGATTTTAAAAACCACTCAACCCTTAAGATATAAAAAGAGAATAAATAAATTATAAAATGAAAATTAAATTTGTGCGATTTTCGTCGGAGGCTATTCTGAAAAATAGCCGTCTCGTGCCCTTGAGGGTATCAGCATTCGAGGAAGCTCAAAAGAAACCAGCGGGTGTCTTTTAATGGAAATATGCACAATTGGAGGTTATGAAGAAGTCGGGAAAAATATGACGGCAGTAAAAGTCGGAGATGATGTATTTTTATTCGACGCTGGAATTTATTTGCCCCCATTAGTTGAAAGAGAAGAAGCAGAAGCGCAGATACAAATGAATGAAGTAGAACTTAGAAAAATAAAAGTTCTTCCAGATGATTTAATTCTTGACAAACTCGGATGGCGGGAAAAAGTCAGGGCAATTATCATCGGCCATGCACATTTGGATCACGTCGGAGGAGTTCCTTATCTCGCACACAGATATCCAAATGCGAAAATCTTGGCAACACCATTTACAATGGAAGTTTTGGAAACAATTCTTAGAGATGAAAATATAAAAGTAAAAAATCAAAGAATAAGAGTAAAACCAAATTCTTTTTATATTTTAAACACAAAAAATCAAAAATACAAAATAGAATTTATTCATACTACCCATTCAACATTGCAATGTGCTTTCATAGCCTTACATACGAGAGAAGGAATTTTCTTTTACGCTTTAGATTTCAAATTTGACAATCATCCGATAATAGGAGAACCACCGAATTATAAAAGACTTAGAGAATTAGGAAAACAAGGAATAAAAGTTTTAGTCATTGATTCTCTTTATTCAGGCACAGACAGAAAAACGCCAAGTGAAAGAATTGCACGAAATCTCGTCGAAGACGCACTCTCTTCGGTGCGGGATAGAAATTCTGCATTATTCATAACAACTTTCTCTTCGCATATTGCAAGATTAAAAAGCATAGTAGATTTCGGAAAAAAAACAAACCGGCAAATAATATTCTTGGGAAGAAGTTTAAATAAATATGTCAATTCCGCAAAAGAAGTAAAACAATGCCCTTTTTATTCAAGCATTAAATTAATGAAATTCAGAAACCAAGTTAATTCTTTGTTAAAGAAAATTGAAGGTGATAGGGGAAGATATTTAGTCGTTTGTACCGGACATCAGGCAGAACCGGGTTCGATATTAGATAGAATTACAAATGACAAAACGCCATTTAAATTTCGTCCAGGCGACAATTTAATTTTTTCATCGTCGGTAATTCCAACTCCAGTAAATATTCTTTCAAGAGATAGAATGGATAAGAAATTAAGAAAAAAAGGTGTGCGATTGCAAACCGATGTTCATGTTTCAGGACACGGTGGAAGAGAAGATTTAAGAGATTTAGTTGAAATCTTAAAACCAAAAAATATAATTCCTGCTCACGGAAGTCTGCAGCAAGAAACTCCAATGGTGGAGCTTGCAACAGAACTTGGATATAAATTTGGAGAAAACGTTCATCTTTCCTCTAATGGGAAAGTGCTGAAGTTTTGAAATCAATTAGATAGAATAAAATTAATTTAAAAAGTTAAAAGTTTTTAGAAGCATTTTTCAAAAACGAACATTTCAAAACCTGATACTTTGAAATATTTAAAAGTTCGTTAAAAAGCTGTTAGTTGCAATCAGCCTCGGGGCGCATCAACTGACCTGTAATTTTTGATAGAATCCAAATAAATCCAAATATCATTATGAACTGTTTCTGGATCAAATTTTGCTGTATTACTACCAATATTATCTAAATTTCTTAAGGCATACAATCGTCCTCTTTGTGAGTCTTTGCCTAGAACATATCGCATATTAACTAGAATATGATCTGTTCGTGTAACTTCACCATCTTTTATTCCCATTGATAATCCGTTTCTATATGCTACTTCTGCTTTATCAATTATTTTAGCTTCTCTAAATCCATCTATAATAGGCAAAGCCTCAATATCCAATTCTGGGACTTCATCCAAACTATTATATGTCATTTTAATTACTTAAGATTTTATAATAATATTAATATTTATAAAGCTTTCACCCAATCCCAAAATTTCAAAATAGCCTGACCATCTTTCTTATTTTATTGCGGAGTTTCCACCTCCATCCCTCACCCAGACGGAACGGCGCATGGAAACAATAAATTTATAATAGTCCTTAATTTATATTACACTATGCAAAAAGAGATAGAACAAAATAAACCAAAAATTCCCAAACAGTATAAATATCTCGGTTTAATTACTGCTCTGTATATTACTTTTCAACTTGTCTCAGATATTACTGCTGGAAAAATTGTCCAGTTAGGAATTTTTACAGTTTCTGCAACGGTTCTTTATTTTCCTTTTACATACATTTTTGCTGATATTTTAACAGAAGTGTATGGCTATGCAAAAGCAAGAAGCGTCGTTTGGATGGTATTAATTAGTTCAGTTCTTGCTGGTTTAATTTATACAGTTGTAGTATTTCTTCCTCCCGCAGTAGGATTTGATGCAAACGACGCATACACTCGCGTCTTAGGGCAAATTCCTAGAATATTAATTGGCGGATGGATTGCTGTTTGGATTGGAGGAATTTTAAATGATTATACCTTGGCAAAAATGAAAGTTTGGACAAAAGGAAAACATCTTTGGTCAAGAACAATTGGTTCAACAATTGTTGGCGAAGGTGCAAATACATTTCTATTTTATGTGATTGCACTTTATGCAGTCATCCCAACAGGTCTTTTAATTACTTCTATTCTTTCTGCTTGGTTTTTGAAAACCACAGTAGAGGTTGTGATGACCCCAATCACTTATAAAGTAGTTGCAAAATTGAAGAAAGTTGAGGGTGAAGATTACTATGATATTAATACTAATTTCAATCCATTAATAATAAGACAATAAGCGCATTTAAAGAAGGATATTGCAACAGAGATAATATTGGTTTATGTGAAAGAGCAATTAATTTTGAAGAGGGAATATCTCCAGAGCAGATTTCTAATATCGGAAAAAAAGATATATATGGAAATTATCATCCTACAGATAATTTTTATTATTTATTTAGAGATAAGGATAGAAAATATTATGATTCAGGTTCTTTTAATAAAGTTGTAACAATCTCTTCGAGAGAAAAACAAGTGTCCATTATTTTAAATAAATTTGATTTATGGTTTTAAAGGTTTATATTAATAATTACTTTTAATTTCCCTACTCCACACAATTTTTAAACTTCTTTTTCTTTATAAAAACATGGTAAGGGAGGATATTGCTGCAGGATTGAAAAACGCTATTTCTAAAGGTGAATCACTAAGACAAGCAATGATGTCTTTTTACAAAGCAGGATACATAAAAGAAGATATTGAAGATGCAGCTAGATTTATTCAAAACGAACAAGCTCAACAAAGAATGTCAGCAAATTATCCAGAAAATCAAGAAGATAAATCAGTTCAAAATTTTCCACGATATAATCCCCCATCTCAAGAAGAACAAATTCAATCAAAACTAATTCAAAGAATTTCACAATATGGTTCTCAAACAGTTGAACAAAAAGTAACTAATCATACTGAAGAAAAGAATTCAAAACTCGGATGGATAATTTTAATTGCGGGGAGTTTGATAATTATCGCATCGGCTATTCTTGTAATTATATTTAAGAGTCGGATTACAGAATTCTTTAAGCTCGCCGGTTAAAATGTCGTCGAAAATTTACTCCCCAGCAGAGGATTCTTATTTAATGCAAAAAGTTCTGAAGGAAAAAATTCCTATTTTTTTAAAAGAAAATCATAATTTAAAAGTTCTTGAAATTGGTGCGGGTTCAGGAATTCAGTTGGTAGTTCTTCAGCAACTTGGAGTAAAAAATATTTTTTCTTCTGATATAAATCCCAACGCAGTTATGCAGTGCAAAAGAATTGGATTTAATTGCACTGAGTCAGATTTATTTGAAAATATTTGGGATTTTATGCGATTTCCATCGGAGGCAGTTGAAGAAATCGCCAAACCGCGCCGAGAGGGAAGGTTAAGCGAAGGAAACCGCAGGTGTCCTCGCTATGATTTAATTATTTTTAATCCCCCTTATCTTCCCGAAGACAAAAGAGAACTGCAGGAATCAAAAATCGCAACAACTGGAGGAAAAAATGGAAGTGAGATAATTAATAATTTTTTGATTCAAGCAAAATCTTGCTTAAATAAAAATGGAAAGATATTCTTATTAACTTCCTCCATGACAAAAAAGATAAATTGGCAAGATTACAATAAGATAAAAATTGCAGAAGATAATTTATTCATGGAGAGATTATTTGTTTGGGAAGTTTGGATATAATTAAATTATCATAGATATTCTTAAAAAGTATGAATATTATAATCCAATATGGGAAGATTACTTGATCCAAATAATCCAGATGATATGGAAAAGCTTATGAATCTATCTATAGCCTATGATTTAAAAGATGATGATTACATTTTAGTTCCTCGTTTTCCAGGATTGAGAGGAAAACCAGTTACAAAAAGAGAATATGAACAACGCAGACAAAGAATTTTATCCACACCTCTGCCTTAATCGCTCCGAAGCTGACTTTGTCATAACGCTCCACCAAAAATCGATATTCTATAAAATTTCTTTCAGCGAATAAATTTTTATTTTAATGGGTTCTTTGAGTTAAACCTAATCTCTCACGAATTATTGTCTTATTTCCATGTTTCATCTCAGCAAACCTTCTCTGTTCACATGATGGAATAGTTAAATAAAATCGAGCATCAGATAAATCAATATTCAAATTATAAGCAATACTTTCTATTACAGCATCTTTAGCATGTTCATAAGACACTTTTTCCATAATAAATAAAGAAGAATCTAGTTTAAAATAATTTCTATCTTCCAACAACATCTTCAAAAACCAATTTTTCTTTTTGATAAAAAATTCCCAAAGGAATTTTTGTTTTATCATGAATAGAATTGTAATCAAATTCTTCCGCCCTTTTCATTGCTTCTTGAAAATTTGATTTATCGTGTTTTGTTTCTTGAAGGGAATATGTTTTTTCCTTATAGTTTGTGTCGGGATGAAAAATTATGCACGGCTGTAAGATTTCAATAAATGCAAATCCCTTATGCTTCAGTGCTTCTTTCAAAACTTCTTCAACTTGTTTAACGTCTGAATAAACTCTTGCAACAAATCCACAACCAGCAGCAAGCATTAATCCAATAGGATTAAGGGGCATTAACCTAACGCCTCTTGGTGTTGTCTTATCTTTATATCCTATTTCTGTCGTCGGTGTTGGCTGTCCGACTGTCAAGGCAAAAACCTGATTATTATGAACAAAATATTTAATATTAGAATTATAACGTGCCATATGAATCAAATGTTCCATTCCCTCTGCATAAGCATCTCCATCTCCTGAAAATCCTAAAACATTTAATTTAGGATTTGCAACTTTCATTCCTAAACACGTCGGCAGAACTCTTCCGTGTAAAGTATTAATTCCATTTAAGTTAATATAATCAAAAATTTTCGCGTGACAGCCAATTCCAGAAACAATTGCCCAATTTTCTTTGTCATTTTCATTTTTTATTTTTTCAGCCAAAACTTTTTTCACACCTGCAAGTATTTGAAAATTAAAACATCCTGGACACCATGTAGATATTATATTTGTGTTTAAGTTTACGTTTGTCATTTTAAAATAAACTCCTTTATCTTTTTATAAGCCTCTTCAAATTCTTCGAGAGTATCAAAATGACCTTTATTTTTTAATAAACTTGTTTTAGCGTTTAATCTTTTTTTGAATAATTCTATATCACTTAATGGAACAAAAGGGTCGTCATCAGAGAAGATAGCTAAAAAATTATTAGCGTGATCTTTAACTTTTTCAAAATCTATTTTAGTGTTTATCCATGGTTTAGCAATCATTTCTTCCTTTTTAGATTCATAAGAATTTTCTTTTAAATTAAACCAACCAGCGACAAATATAGCTCCACCAATTTTAGTATTTTGAGGTAATTTTTCTAGAAATCTCATAATCGCTTGACTTCCAATACTATGTCCTATCAAAAAAGTATTTTCATCAATATCTTTAATATTTTTTTCTAAATATTTAACCCATTTTTCAATTTTTGGATTGTCGCTATCAGGCATATCAAAAACATATACTTCAAAATCTTGTTTTTCTAAACTTCTTTTCAGCCAGCTAAACCATCCTCCTCCAGAACTTCCTCCCCATCCATGAATTAAATAAATTTTTTTCGTCACTATTTTATTTTCTCCGCAATTTTTTTTAATTCCTCGATGGATTTCTCTGGTCCTAACTGCGTTGTAATATACCCCGGATATTTGTCAAAAAAAACTTTTTCTTTCGCCCAAATTTCTTTAAATTTTTCATCAAGCCCATAAATAGGATATAATTTAATGTGCGCATGATTAACTCCCAAACCTTCCATCACTAAAGCTGTTCTTTTTACCTTAAGTTTTTTATCTAATAATTTTGCTACTTTATTTGATGCCAACATTAAATCGCAATATTCGGAATTATTCATATCAAAAACATAAGAGTCAAAATGTTTTTTTGGTATTACTAATGTCATCCCATTTACATTTGGATTCAAATCTAAAATTGCAATATGTTCTTCATCTTCCCAAATATTAACACAAGGTATTTTTCCTTCAACAATTTTGCAAAATATACAATTGTTCATTTTATTTTTTTGCTTATATATATTCTATTTTTATTTATTTTGTAGCCATATTTTTCATAAAATTTAACGGCAGGAGATTTTTTAGGAGTTAAAAACTCGATATGTTTAACAGATTTCTTTTTGCCGTAAGATTCTACATAATCTATAAGCATCTTTCCAATGTCTTTATTTTTTTCTACAACAGCTAAATCTTCAATAATAATTGCTGGTCCTTCCCAAAATTGTTCTATTTTAAAAACAATTACTCCAACAATTTTATTTTCTATATCTGCTACAACTATTTTCCCAATTTTATCGTAAAAGTTTAGACTTTTTAGAACAGCATCAATAGATACTTTTTCGTTAAAGGGTGGTTTGCTAAATTCTGCTTTCATTAATAGACCTATTTTTCTTAAATCTTTTTTATCTGCTTTTCTTATTTTCATTTCTCTCTCCTTTCAATCTCTTTCCTTAACTCATCAGCCAAGAAAGGCCTTCCGTCAAATCTTAAAATCCTATCATTATTTGGAATAAAAATTCCAGTTTTTTCAGCAATCAAATCTCCCAATTGCCCTGTTGAATTATTTTCAATTAAAATAACATTTTTCTCTTCGAGATATTTTTTAATTTCTTTAGGAAAAGGTTCTAAATATCTTATCTGTAAAAAACAAACATCCAAGTTTTTGACAGCGTCGATGATTGCTCCTTTTGTTGAACCCCATGAAATAATAATGTTTTTGCTTTTTGAATCTCCATGAATGGAATACATTTCAAATTTAGAAGCTTCTTTTTCTATGTTCAATTTCTTTTTCAATCTTTCCACAACATTTTTCTCAATTATCTTTGGATTTTCTGTTCCACTTCCAAACTCATCTCTTTCATAACTATTGAATCTTGCTAACTTTGTTATATTTTCTGATTTAGTTATTTTAGCTTCTTTATGTAGGGTGTAAAAACTTTCCGCAAGATGTTTATCTCCAAGAATAATAGAAGGGATTTTGAATTTATGAGAAAAATAAAATGCTTGATTTGTCAATTCTTCTGCTTCTCGAGGGTCTCCCGGAGCCAACACAATTCTTGTAAATTCTCCATGCCCTGCATTCAAAGCCATTTTTAAATCTCCTTGTGAAGTATAAGTCGCAGCTCCCGTTGCTGGCCCAGGTCTTTGAGCTAAATAAAAAACTAATGGCACTTCTGCTATTCCGCATAAACTTAATCCTTCTGTCATTAAATCAAATCCACCTCCACTTGTGCCAACCATAACTTTTTTCCCGACAATCGAACTTCCGACTCCCGCATTTACAACTGCAATTTCATTTTCTAATTCTAAAACTAATAAATCTTTTCCAACGAAATCTTTACTCTCTCTGCGCGAAGGCGCAGTTTCAGATTTCGTGGCGCCAAAATTTTTCGTAGAAAAATTTTTAGCGTTTTGTTTTCCCGCAAGTTCTGAAAGAATAGGTGTCGCAGGAGTCATAGGATAAGCATAATAAATATTTAATCCAGATTTCACCGCACCTTCCGAAATTCCTTGATTTCCATTCATAAAATAATGGTCTTCTTTTTGTTCTCTAATTTTGCACGCTTCCTTTTTTTCTTCTGCATATCCTTCTTTCGCAGCTTTCATATTTTCTTCAAATCTCGAAAGTTTTTTCAATTGTTTTTCTAAGAGTTTAAAATCCAGACAAAGCATTTTGAATAATCGTCCTGCGAAATACATATTTTCTTTTCTACTTGTGATAATAAATCCACTTTTTTTCAACTTGTCTTTGTGAATTTTTATTGTATTTTCATCTAAGGCAACGATTATATCAATTTCAGAATCATTGCTCCAAACTGGCTCATCGGAAAAAGTCAAAACATTAAAATTATTTCCACCACGAATTAATGATTGATAATCTCTCGAATAAAAAACATGATTCCCGTGTTCAACAAGTGCTTCTCCAAGTATATGTGTCAAAACATTCGGCCCTGTTCCGGCAGGCCCTCCAAAAAGAATACTGAACCTCATGTCTGAAGAAAAATAATTAATTATTTAAATGTTGTTGATGAATAATCTATGAAAAGGTGATGATATGTTTAGAAATTTTTTTAAAAAAGATGAATTAAGGTTGTTATGGCCATTTTATTTTGATTGTTTATTTGTTAGTATATTTTTTCTTTATCCTGCTTTTTATGTTATTTATATGAGGGATCTTGGTTTGTCTTTATTTCAAATTGGTTTGTTAACTTCTTCAATGTCTCTATCGGCAGTTTTATTTGAAATTCCAACGGGAGCAATAGCAGATATCTTCGGAAGAAAACTTTCAGTAATTCTAGGACTTTTTCTTTCGGGATTAATAGTTATTTCTGTTTTCTTTTTTAAGGATTTTTACACTTTACTTTTTTTGTTTTTTATTTGGGGTGCTGTAGGAACTTTAATGTCAGGAGCAGGCGAAGCATGGGTTGTTGATTTATTAAAACATGAAAAAAGAAAAAATTTAATTCAAGAATATTATATTAAACGACATAGTTTTTTTAGTTTTGCTTTCTTAATTATGGGGGTTGTCGGTGCATTGTTAGTTAAAAAATTTGGGCTCTCAGTTATCTGGCCAATTACAGGGGGCTCAATGTTAATAACTTCTTTTGTTTTTCTATTCGCTAAAGAGCATTTTATAAAAAAGAAACAGAAAATCTCCAAACATATTAAAGAACTTTTCTCCCATTCAAAAAAATCCATTAATTATTCTATTAATCATCAAGGAATTTTTTTGATGCTTCTTGGAGTAATCGGACTTGCATTAATTGTTAGTTTGGCAGGAGATATAACTTGGTACCCCCTTCTTCAGAATTTAGGATTTAAAGAATATTGGTTTGGTTATCTTTTCTCAGCAACCTTTGCCTTAGGCATTTTTATTCCTTATTTTATAAAACCCTTAATAAAAATTTCCGGGGGATATGTAAAATACTTATTAATTATCCTTTCAGTGCAATTTTTACTTTTATTCCTAATGGGGTTTGTAAATATTTTAATTCCTATTTTATTAATTTATATTTTATTTATGACAACTTACGATTTTTTTCATCCAGCAGACATAACTTTATTCCAGAAATTTGTTCCATCTCCAATGAGAGCAACTATTGGCTCTTTTAGAAATATGTTAATGTCGTTGATTGCGATTATTTTTTTCCCTCTCGCAGGATTTATTGCAGATAAAATTGGTCCACAAAACACTATTTTTATTGGAGCATTTGTATTAATTCCTATGATAATTATTTATTCTAAAATAAAAGAATAAACTCACCCCAATAATCTTTATATATTCCTTACATGCCCTTTAGTTTATGGTACGCTTCGCACATATTTCTGATGTTCATTTAGGAGGATGGAAACAACAGCCAATGCAGGATTTAAATTTCAAAAGTTTTGAGAAAGTAATTGAAATATGCATTAAAGAAAAACTTGATTTTATTTTAATCGCAGGGGATTTATTTGATTCGGCATATCCTCCAATAGAAATTTTAAAAGAGACTTTTTCGCAATTCAGAAAACTCAAAGAAGCAAATATCCCGTGCTTTATCGTAGCTGGAAGTCATGATTATTCTGTTTCAGGAAAAACTTTTTTAGATGTATTGGAAAAAGCAGGATTTTGCAAAAATGTAGAAAATTTTGAAGAGAGAGAGGATAAAGATGGAGAAAAAAAACTTTTTCTAAATCCTACAATTTACGGCGGTGTTGCAATTTACGGCTATCCTGGAAAAAAATCCGGCTTGGAAGTTCCAGATTTAAGGAGAATAAAATTAAATGACTCTCCAGGCATGTTCAAAATTTTTATGTTTCATACAACTTTAGACAAGGCAAAAGGAACCCTCCCTATCGACGCGATTGAAGCAGATTTACTTCCAAAAGCAGATTATTATGCATTAGGACATTTACATATTGATTTCCAATATCAAAATTTTGTTTATCCTGGTCCAGTGTTCCCGAATAATTTTCAAGAACTCGAGGATTTAGGTTCAGGAAGTTTTTACATCGTCGAAACAAATGGGAATTCACAAATTTCCTTAAAAAAAATTGAGATAAAATTAAAAGAAACTCTTCCAATAACAATTCAAATAAGAAACGCGCTTACATCAACAGAACAGATAATTTCTGAATTAAATCAAAGAGATTTGGAAGATAAGATAATTCTTTTAAGATTAAAAGGAGAAATTGAACAAGGGAGAAATTCCGACATAAGATTTCCGCAAATAGAAGAATATGTAAAATCAAAAGGAATTTATTTTATGCTGAAAAATACTCATGAGTTAAATACAAAAGAACTCGAACTTGAAATTGAACTCCAGAATTCAGAAAACATCGAAGAAGAAACAATAAAATTTTATTCAGAAAAAAACCCGTCCGATTTGAATCAGCTTATTTACCAATTAATGAATGCGCTCTCACTAGAAAAACAAGAAGACGAAAAAAATGAAATCTTTACAAACAGATTATTGGATAATGCAAAAAAACTTTTGAGGTTTTAAAAAATGTCAAATAATAAATTTTCTATGCGATTTCCGTTCGGAGGCCGAGAGTTTAGGTTTGCATTTATTCCGAAGGCAAATTTGAAGCAAACCTGGGCTCGAGTTGAAGAAATCGCCCCACAAATACGAAAGGGAAAGTGTGTGAGAGAAAACCGCGAGGTTGTCTTCAAATGATATTAAAAAAAATAAACTTAAACAATATAAGAAGTTATGAAAATCAGGAAGTGGAATTTCCATCTGGTTCTACTCTACTTTCTGGAGATATTGGAAGCGGGAAAACTTCTGTTTTGCTTGGAATTGAATTCGGTTTGTTTGGATTACAGCCAGGGCAGAGGGGGAATTCAATTTTAAGAAATGGCGCGAAAGATGGCGGAGTTGTTCTTGAATTTGAATTGGACAATAAATTAGTTAGAATAGAAAGAAAATTAAAACGTGGAAAATCAATAAATCAAGATTATTGCTCAATAGAAATCGACGGAGAAAAACAGGAAACCTCAGTAACAGAATTAAAAAATATGATTCTGGAACTTTTATCTTATCCAAATGAATTTTCAAAAAAACAGAATCTTCTCTATAAATTTACTGTTTATACCCCGCAGGAAGAAATGAAGCAAATAATTTTGCAGGATCCTGAAACGAGAATAAATACCTTAAGGCATGTTTTTGGAATAGATAAATACAAAAGAATTTTAGAGAACACGTCGGTAATAACTGTGAAATTAAGGGAAGAAAAAAGAATTAAGGAGGCACTCACTGCCGGAATTGAACAGGAAAAAATGAACATCATTGAAAAAGAAGAAGAACTTGAAACAAAACATCTTAATCTTGAGTCAGTTGAAAAAGAACTTTTCTTAAAACAAGAAAAAAGAAAAACAATACAAGAACAAAAAGAGGAAATTTCATTTAAGATTGAAGAGAAAAATAAACTCCAGCAGGAAATAGAAAAAACAAAAATTATGATTCTGAATAAAAAAGATTCTGTTTCCTCTAATAAGAGATTAATTGAACAGCTGAAAATTCAATTGGAAGAATTCAGGGGTTTAGTTTTCGACGAATCAAAAATCCAACAAATCCAGAAGGAAATTAATTTTCTTAAAAAGCAAAAACAAGAATTAAATGAAGATAATTTGCAGATATTATCAAAGATAAATACATCTAAATCAAAAATGCAGGAAAATGAAAAGACAAAACAAAATATTTCCCATTTAGAAATATGCCCGACTTGTTTGCAGGATGTTGATCCAAATTACAAGGCAAATGTCTTTAATAAATTGGATTCTGATAATTCTCAAAATATAATAAATATTAAACAACTTGAACTTGAAAAATTGATTTTAGTGAAAAAAATCTCCTCTCTCGAAGAAGAAATTTCTTCCAAAGAAAAAAACATCCAAGAAACGAATATATTAAAAATTCGGCTTCAGAATTTAGAGGAAAAAAGAAAAAGAATGCAAGAACTTGAAAAATCGAGCGAAATGTTTGAAAAAGATATAGAAATTTTAAATCAACATTTTGAATCTTTAAAATACAGCATTTTTGAACTTTCTAAATATGACAATTTATTTGAAGAGAAGAAAAAACAGCTTGATGAGGCATTGAATAATGAAAAACAGGCAGAAATAAAAGTTGCCGA
>JBAZOZ010000010.1:0-29649 GCA_041648455.1 Candidatus Pacearchaeota archaeon
GAGGATACGGGATTGAAAATAATTGGAATGAAAATGATTCAAGCCGACGAAGAAATTGCAAAAAAACATTATCCTCTCGACGAAGAATGGGCAAAAAATGTTTTTGAAAAAACAAAAAAATCTTACGCTGCCGATGGAAAAGAACTGAAATACAAAAATCATCTTGAACTTGGAAAGGAATTACAATCTTGGTTATGCGATTTCTTAAAAGAATGTCCTGTCGTCGCGGTTGTCCTCGAGGGACCGCACGCAATAGAACTCGTAAGAAAAATTACAGGAGTAACAGAACCAAGACAAGCACTGCCGGGAACAATTCGCGGAGATTTCTCGTCGATAGAATCTTATCCACTCGCCAACGATAAAAAAAGAGTTGTAAGAAATTTAATTCACGCGTCAGACAGCAAAGAAACTGCAGAAAAAGAAATTTCAATTTGGTTCAAGCCAGAAGAACTCCACAATTATAAAAAAGATATTGAAAAATATTTTTAATCTAAAACTTCCAAAACTTTTTCCAAGTCAACCGAAGTATTTTTGCATCCATCTTCAGATAAAGAAACTGAAAAAACTTTCTTAGAATCAAAATTAGTTTTATTAAAATATTCTTTTGCAAGAGTTATTTCATCTTCACATGCAACTCCAACAATTCTATTGATATTATGCCCCGTTTCTTCTATAATTTTTTTAACCCTTGAACCTCCCCCGACAACATAAACCTCATATCCTTTTTTTTCTCCATAATGTTTTATATCTTCAAGAAGACTTTCCTTCAAGCAATGCGGTAAAAATAAAAGTTTAACCATAAAAATAAAAAGAAAGGTTATTTAAAAATTTAATAGATTATACATGCCCTTATAGTTTAACGGATAGAATATTTCCTTGCGGAGGAAATGATCGGGGTTCAATTCCTCGTGGGGGCGTTTTTACCTCACCGACGACGACAATTCGGGGAGCGTTTAACTAATATCCAAAAGGATAATATCTTCTTTTTCTATAGTTTTTTAGAAATCAGTTCCTTTTCTTCGCTCAAGTCACCCTTTACCGCTTTTAAAATATCAAAAACAATAATTATGGCTAGGGATGCAACAAAAGCTAACAAGAAATTAAATAAGCTGATAGGGGAAGTTTCAAACAATTTATTTAATGGCGAATAAATTATTAATATCGTGGCCAATATAGAGATTGCAGAAGCATAAACTAAGTATTTATTTGTAAAAGGAGAACGATTAAGAACTCTTTTTCTGAAAGATCTAAAATTAAAAGCATTTGCTATCTCAAAAAATATAAGCGTTACTAAAGCAGTTGTTCTTGCTACAACAAGCTCTTGTTTTAGAATATTAAGAGTAAAATAAAATACTCCAAGAGTAACAAGCCCCATTATAGTTCCAGCGATGATAATTAAAGAAATTAGTTTTTTGTCCAAGATATGGGCTTTTTTTCGAGGTTTTGCTTCCATAACATCCTGAGAAGATGGATTAAACCCCAAGGTAATTGCAGGAAGATTATCTGTAACAAGATTCATAAATAGTATTTGTAAAGCAAGCAAAGGCAAAGGTAACCCTAATAAAATTCCAAGAAAAATAATAAGCAATTCAGCGTAGTTGCAGGAAAGCTGATAGGTAACAAATTTTTGTATATTATTAAAAATTGTTCTTCCTTCTCTAACTGCAGATACAATTGTAGCAAAATTATCATCTTTTAATGTAAGGTCTGCAACTTCTCTTGTTACATCTGTTCCTCCAATACCCATTGCAACCCCTATATGCGCTTCTTTTAATGCTGGAGCATCATTTACTCCATCCCCCGTCATTGTTACTATCTCTCCATTTTCTTTTAATGCTCTTACGATTCTTAATTTATGTTCTGGCCGGACTCTTGCAAAAATAACAGCATTTCTTACAATCTTTACTAATTCGTTATCAGTAAATTTGTCTAATTCTTCACCTTCTATTATATCCCCCTTGTTGAGATTTATTTGTTTCGCAATAGCAATTGCAGTCTCTTTATTATCGCCTGTAATCATTTTTACATTTATTCCAGCAATATAACAAAGTTTTAGTGCTTCTTTTACTTCTTCTCTTGGAGGGTCTTCCATTCCAACTAATCCAACAAAAACAAGTTCTTCTTCAAAATGATCTTTGTTTAATGATTTGGCTTTTTTATAAGCAATGGCTAATGTTCTAAATGATTTAGAAGTTAATTCTTTGTTAATTTTTATTATAAGTTTCCTGTCTCTTTCAAGAAGCGTAAAAATCCCATCTTCTCTTTGAATAAATTTGCAGTTTTTTAATAAAACTTCTAAAGCACCTTTTGAATAAATATAATTCTCACTTTTTTCTTTACATGCTACAGACATAATTTTTCTTTCAGAACTAAATGGAATTTCTTCTTTTCTTATAAAATTCAAGTCTTCTCTAAATATTCCTGCTTTCGCAGAAGCGATTAATAATGCCGCCTCAGTAGGAGTTCCTTTTATAATATACTCTCTATCTGTTCCTTTTCTCTCAATTTTAGAATCATTGCATAAAACTCCTACTTTTAAAAGAAGTTTTAAAGAATTGTTTTTTTGAATATCTATCTTTTTGCCATTTAACAAAAAATCTCCAGTCGCTTCATAACCTGCTCCAGTTATTTCAAAAACTTTATTGTCGCACAATATTTTTTTTATTGTCATCTCTCCTTTTGTTATTGTCCCGGTTTTATCAGAACAAATAACAGTTGTTTCTCCCAATGTTTCAATTATTGACATTCTATTGACTATTGCATTTTGTTTAGCCATTCTATATGCCCCAGAAGCAAGAGTTGACATTAAAACAACAGGGAATCCTTCTGGAAATGCAGAAACAGATAAAGCAATTACCACGATTAAAACCTCAATAAATAATTCGTAAGAGAGAGGAGCATTTCTTATTAGCATGACCAATCCAGTCAATATAGAAACAGTAAGTGCAATAGAAACCATATATTTAGCTATGCCATTTACTTTTTTTTGCAAAGGCAGTTCTTTTTCAGCAGTTGAAATCATTCCTGCTATTTTTCCAAATTCAGTATTCATTCCTGTATGCAAAACTTTAGCAATGCATCTCCCATTAACAATAAGAGTTCCCATAAATATTTGATTCTCCTTTTTGTAATCTTTTTCACTTTTTGGCTCAAACTTTTTAATTTCGTGAGACTCGCCTGTCAAAACTGCTTCATTGACTCTTAATTCCTTTGATTCTAGAATAAGACAATCTGCAGGAATTTTTTCACCTGTTCTTAAAATAATAATGTCTTCAGGAACAATTTCTTTTGAAGGGATTTCAATTTCTTTACCATCTCTTATAACAATAGATATTGGCATAATCATCTTTTTTAAAGCAGCAATTGATTTTTCAGCCTTATATTCTTGAAAAAATCCCGCACTTACTACAAGAATTATAACTGCTAAAATTGTATATGCTGTAATAGATTTACCAACAAAAAAAGAAATAAGCATTGCTACAAACAATAAATAAACAACAAAATTATTTTTAATCTGCCTTAAAAGAATCTTTAATGGAGAAATATGCAAAATTTCCTTTAATTCATTAAACCCATATTCTTTTAATCTTTTTTCTGCCTCTTTTTCAGTCAAACCTCTTTTTTCCATCTTATAGTTCTTAAGAAAATTTGTTTTATATATCTAATGGGGTTAAAGTATAAATTATAAAATTCAGGTCCGGAAGCACTTAACTGCACATTTTTGAAGAGTTTAACCTTAGCTAAAATAGGCTAGCTTTTTATATCATAGAGGAAAATGTCGTTAAGTTAATCCTTAGAATTAAGTAATCGTGGGGGCATCGGAATCGATTTTATCTACGATAAAATGCTGATCATTTTTTAATCTTGTTCAAATTCTAGGTGGCATATAATATTTTTTAACAAGATTAAATTACATAATTTTTTAAAGAAAATCAGCATATTCTAACTGCCTGAGTTGGGGGGTACCAACAAACAAAAAAACACTAACAGACAATGCTGAGCACCACCTTTGTTGAGTGTTTGATCCCAACAGGGGCTCTTTATTTTTTATCAATTCTCCATTGAAAATATCTTAATCTTAATTAAATCTCGTCAACCACACCCTTGTCAGTTAAAAAGAAAACTGTTTCATTGTCCGGTAAATTTGGAGAATCAATTAATTTTGCAACTCTGCTTCCTTGCTTTCCTCTTCTAAAATAAATTCTATAAGTTGAATTATGAACAATAAACCCGTTTGCAACATAATTTTCATTTGATGGAACAGAGAAATCATAAAATAGATTTTTATCAATATTATCTTCAATTCCAATTTCTCTTATTTTCTCAAATCTAACATCTGAATTCAAAATTTTAAAAATAAATTCAATCTTTTGTTTAACTTGTCTGTCTTTAACTTCCACATTCATTAAAGCATTAAAAGATTTTTCAAGTTCATTTCTGCTAACCCATTTATAACTCTCCCCTCGCGATCTGATAATCTTGGTAAATTTCAATCCAACACTTTCTAATAAAATTCTCAAATCTTTTCTTTTAATTGGTATCATCTCTTTAGAATATGTATTTTTACATTTTTCAATGCATTCAAACAATCTTTTTTGTTTATCATCTGCTGTAAATCCAACTTGCAAATAACCTTTAACATCTCTGTCAGAAATTCTTAAAACATTAATTCTTTTTTTTCCAATATCAAATTTTATTGTAGACCTTATCCCAAATCTCAACAAAAACAACTGTAAATATCTCAATATTTGTCTTTCTTTTTGAACAATTGTTATCGTTGCTCTTTTTTTATCAATATGCCCTTCAGCATCGACAAATCCCTTAATAAATGATTTAACAACATCATCTTTACTTTTTCCTATATAATCAAAAATATTCGGCAACACTAAATAAAACAAATCCCTTATTTCTCTGGAATTTATGTCCAAATTAAAACAATCTTTATTGCTCATCTTACTTAATCTTCCATTAATATTAAAAACATTTTTAAATAAGAAATGATAAACTTCTAAGATATCTCTTCGAGAATCTCTAACCCTCAATCCTCTTTCCTCAAAATTTCCATCCCCAATAAAATAACCAAATATCTGCCCTAAATCGGGATTCATCACTTCGGGCATCGTTAAATTTCTGTGCTTATAGCTCTGAACAGGAATCATTTGCAATTGCAATTTTCCAGAAAAATAATCTTCTAATTTATTTAAAGTCTCAAAATTAGTTGGATAAGATTGATTTAAAACTCTTCTAAATTGTCTAGGTGTTATTCCTATTTTCTCACAAATTTCTTTCCTTGCAATATTTTCTTTTTTCAACTCATTAATAATCTTTTTTGAATCCTCCTTGGAAATTAAACCAATTCCTTTAACATTTATTTGTGGAATCTTTTGTTCTTCTCCTTTAATATTTATTTTTCCGGCCTGAGCAACAAAATCCTCTTTCTTTAAATCTTTGGCTTCTTTTTCGACAATAGAAAAATTCTCAACTGTAAAAAACCTGTGCAGGGATGAACAATTAATTTGATCATTTGTTTTGATAGTGTAAGTCTTGTTTACAGAAGGATTAATAAAAACAAATTCTGAATCAGCCCCGCAAAATTTCATGCATTTAAAATTTCCAGAGATAACTTTCTCCTGCTTCATATTTTTAATTTCTTTTATTGAACCATCTGCTAACTGTATCAAACTATCTCCTATTAAACAGGCATGCCCGACAATATTTCCGCCGATTGCAACGGTTGGATCTCCAAACATTTGTGCAGGATTTGACATTACCTGATTAGTAACATAAACTGCAAGATTATGCTGTTCTGCAATTTTCATTAAACTGTGTAAATATTTATTCAATTTCTGTTGCCTGTCTGCTAACTGCCCCCTTCCAGAAAATTCTGCTCTAAAATGTGCAGTCAAAGAATCAATGATTACTAATTTTATCGGCTCGCCATTTTTAATCATCTCAGAAACTTTTTCAATTAAAAGAATCTGATGATCTGAATTAAAAGCGCGCGCAACAAAAATATTTTTCAAAACTTTTTCGGGATTTGCTCCCATGCCCTCGGCAATTTGTTTTATCCTCGAAGGACGAAAAGTTCCTTCAGTATCAATAAAAACAGCTTTTCCATTGGCGCCTCCCTTTTCCAAAGGCAATTGTGTATTAACTGCCAGCGTCAATCCAAGTTGCGTCTTTCCAGAACCATAAGCACCAAACGCTTCAGTGATTGATCTGCTTTCAATACCTTTTCCCCCAAGAAGTTCATTAAGATTTTTGCTTCCCGTTGTAATATAAATCACACTCTCTCTTTTTTTTGCAAAATCAACTCCTGTTTGAAAACCTAAATCCAACATTCCTCTCGCAGCCTGAATTGCTTTTCTTGCAACAACAGGAGAAACACCAGCAGCGTCAGAGAGTTCAGCAGGCCCCATTACTGCTAAAGACATTAAATCATAAACTCCAGCACCTTCAAGTTTCGCGGCAACAGCAGGCCCGATTCCAGGCAAATCGGTTAATTGTGGCTCTTTCCCATCAGATTTAACCTCTTTTTTTTCTTCAGAAACATCCTCTTCATCTTCCTGAACATCTTTCTTAACCATTTACCAAAAAACCCCCTCGGCTTTATAAAGATTATTTGTCTTAGATATATACAAAAACAAACTAGAAAAAACCACTAAATTCCAAAAGAATTAAAAATAAATTGGCTAAAAGAAATACAACAAAAATACTCATTTCTGTCTTCCCGCCAGTCCTAATTCTCCAAAAAATCTTTTTCTTGAACGGATAAAGCACCTGAATACCCTCGACGCTAAAACTATCCGCAAATAAATGCAATCCATAACCAAGAAAAAAACCCAAAGCTAAAATTGGAAAAAACAAAACAAAAAATAAGGTTAATAAAGATAAAAAAGTAAAACTATGAATCAATCCCCTATGTTTGACAAAAAACTGAAACGGCCGAAGAATTAAATGATTTCCAACTTTCGAAAAAGGCGTGTCCAAATCAGGAATTAAAGTTGCGGCAAATGACATCAAAACAAAACTAATCTTGTGCTCGACGCTGGAAAGAAGAATTAAAACTGCAAAAAGGGTAATTGTGAAATGTGTTCTTAGTAGCATTTTATAATCTCCGTATTAATACATAAACTAATTGTAATAATGTCAAGAACCCTCGGAATAAATTCCGGGACGTGTCTCGGGTTCTTGAACACCCCAAAAATTGTTTTTGCTTTCTCACGAGTTAAAACAGGGAGTTTACGCAAAAAACAATTTTTGATGTATTGAAACAAATAAGCCAAAGGCTGTTATTAAAATTTGTGTTTGATTAAAACAGCTCGTTCCGATTAAATTAATAGAAATGAATGCAAAAATAAAATAATTAATTGTATTAGACATCCAA
This sequence comes from Candidatus Pacearchaeota archaeon, assembly GCA_041648455.1. Lineage (GTDB taxonomy): Archaea > Nanobdellota > Nanobdellia > Pacearchaeales > GW2011-AR1 > JBAZOZ01. The sequence continues at coordinate 7,388 of JBAZOZ010000010.1, forward strand.
TTTAATAAATCAAAACCAATCATCTTAAAAAGAAGTTATTATCCCATAAATTAAAACCACCAGGGCTATAACCCCCATAACAATTCCGAGATAAAACAATAGTTGTTTAATTAAATCTCTCCTCTTTTTCATTTTGAATTCTTCCTAAATTTAAAAGACAGAAAATTTCTTATTTTCTGTATAATCTTGTAAAGAAATTCTTATTTATTAATTTTTCTTTATACGATTTCACCGGAGGCATTTAGAAACTTTCAAAATTTCCTGTTTTGTAACTTTCAAAATTTCCTGTTTTGTAACCTTCAAAACTTCTTGTTTTGAATGGGACGGAAAATTCTTGATTTTCCGTAGGATGGAAAACTTCTTTGCTTACAAAATCTCTTGTTTTGTAAGAATGAAAATTCTTGATTTTCATGTTTTCCATATCGTCGTTCCGCAATTTGAGGAAGTTTTCAAGAAAACTTCAATTCGATTTCAAAAAGAATTGAAGCTTCAAGAATGTAAATTCTTGATAGTGCTCAGGAATTTACTAATTCCTGACATCGCCAAAATTTCGTCAGAAATTTTTAGCACCAGCGGGTTTCTTTAATTCTCCAAGCCTTCAATCAAACCATCTAAATCAATTTCTTGAACACCATCAATAATAAATTCCGGATTATTAAAAAATTTGTTCATTCTGACGTTTCCTGAAAAAATCATTTCCTTTCCCAAAAGATTTTCTCTTTGCTGAGCAACCATTGTGGGATTTTCCAAATCATTAATTCCAATAGATGAAATATTATCATGAAATAAAACCGTTCTAATTGTCTCTGTTCCGTCATCAAGAACAATATTAATCAACGCTCTTTTTTCTGGAACTATTTTTCCATGGGTTTCGCACTGCAAATCAACAACTTTCTTTCTGCATTGTGGGCAAACTTCAAAAAATCTCAGATCAAAACTTTGAACAACGAAAGCCCGCGTGGAAACCGCATCGCCAATTTTAAAGTCAAAAATGTTTTTTTCTTTTACAATTTTTTCTGTTTTCACATTTTCTAAAATATCGTTGCTTAATTTGAATTCTGAAAAACTTCCCAAATGAATTTCGTTGTCTCTCATGCTCGCGTTTGAAATTTCAATCACGCTTCCCTCACCAACTCTTCCCTTTTCAATAAGCTCGATATGATTCGTATCCCATAAGACGACTTTTACATTCGAAGTTTCATCTGCAATCACAAAATTCGCGACCTTGCCGTCTTTCCCATTTTTATTAAAAGACCGGACAGGAAACAAATTAAGAACCTTGCCAACAACATTAACTTTTCTCATTCCCGGAAGCAATTCATTTATTTTTAATTTTTCATTATCAAAATTAATCCCAAGTTCGGCGGCAATAACTTGCGCGGCACCTTCCCTAGAAATAAGTCCAGAAAGTTTCGCCCTCTTTGCTTCCACTCTTCTTTCTATCTCCTCTTTTTCAACACCCGAAGCATTTGCAATTTTCTCCAGGATTTTTTCATAATTCTGTTGCATGATACACCTTTTTGTAGATCAAAAAAACGATGCTATGCTCGTTTTTTAGAGACAGAAAATCTCATTTTCTGTAAAACTAAATAATTTTCAGCATTTTTAAGTATTTCTGGGATTTTTGGATAACTTGATAATTAAATAATCAACAAGAATTTATACAACTTAAAATAAACTTATTCCCCCCGCCCAACCCAATTAATATCAACAGCGATTAAACTAGATTATCTATTTATATCTAATTCTTGCATCAACAAACTTTAGCGAAGAAATATGCCGAATGGCGATTTCGAAGCAAACCAAATTTGATCCTAATATTCCTTTAATATCTAAATCCCTTTCTAAAACTATCTAATCTTCTACGTGAATCATAACTAGTAATATAGCCTCTGCTAAAATCTTTTCCACATCCAACACAAGAATATCTCTCTAACTCTAATTCACCACTAAATTCTTTTTTATGAAAGGTATTTATTTTTCTGCACTCGGGACAATATTTTACCATCACATCTTGATTCACCGAAGCCATAAACAATTCCATAAAAATAAGATTAAAAAGCTTATGTAGTAAAAATTTATAAATGAAGTTTTTTTCAAAAAGGAATGGAAACAAATTCAACAAAAATAAAAATGTGTATGCGATATCCATCGGAGGCAATGAAAAGATATCGCCCTTCAGCGCTTCGAGGAGATAGCGAGATTATTGAAAAGCGACAAAGAAAAAAAATCAATAGCAACTTTTCAATGGCCGAGAAGGAAGAAACAAGGGGGTCTTTCGCATGGGAACCACACTAATAAAAATAAAATTAATGCCTTCCTCTCCGAATGAAAATCTCGAAGAGATAAAGAAAAAAGCAAAAAAGATAATTGAAAAGAACAGAGGCAAAAGAGTTTCTTTTGAAGAACAGCTAATCGCATTCGGATTAAAAGCAATAATTGTCGGATTCGAACAAGATGAAGACGAAGGTGAATTAGACCCGATTGAAAACGCATTAAACGAAATAAAAAACGTTTCTCACGTCGAGGTTGTAGATATGAGGCGAGCATTCGGCTAATTAGTAAATATTTTTTATCAATAATAGATTAGTCGAATGGGAGCAAGAGCTTTCGGTTAAGCAGTAATTTGTGAATGGAATGAACGTCGTAAGCGAAACCGAAGGCAAGATAGGGCCGTTCGGATAATTTTATTTCTTACCTTTCAAAAATTTTAAAATTTCTGTTTTAAATTTTTCAAAATCACTTAATTTCTCCGAGATTACTTCAAAAACAAGTTCATCTTTAATAATTTCATATTTATGAACCAAAACATTTCGCATACCCTTCATATTTGTTAATATCTTCTTTGTATCTTTAGTTATTATTGCTTTTTTTTCAAGTTTGCTGAACATATCCTCTTCATCAGCAGGAATACCTAATCTCAAATCTGAAGTTATAATATTGCAAACATCAATGACTGATTCTATTATCATCTGTAGCAGTCTTTCACATGCTCTTTTCTTTTCAATTAAATTTTTGTATTCATCAAAATCAGATGGTTTAATTTCATCTAATTCTTCTAAATATTTCTTCATTTCTTCAAACTTTGAAAGAATTCTTTTCTTATCCATTTTCTATCGCCTTCAAATACATTTTATAGATTTTTTCATATAAATTAAATTCTTTAATTGTTTGAAAAGCTAATTTATACATTTCTGGTTGATCTTTAATAATTAAAAATTTTCCTTCCTTCAATACTCGCATTCTAATATAAATAGGCAATTGCTGAAAAATACTTACATCTATTTTATCAGAAACAATTCCTGCATAAGTTACATGTTTTTTTGACATTTCAAGATTTGAAAACTTTTGTTTAAGGATTATGCACACATCTATATCGCGATAATATTCTTTACCTTGCACATAAGAACCAAATAAAGCAACAGCTAAAACATCCTTGTCTTTTTTCGCTTTCTTAAGAATCGGATTTATTTTGTCCTGGATTTCTTTCCCGATAATAAATTTTTTAGTCATAAAAAAAATATGGGTTTTAAGTTTATATATTTATTTGCGAAGGAGAATTAGACCTGATTGAAAATTTCTTGAATAAAATAAAAAATATTTCTCATGTTGAAATTGTAGATATGCGTAGAGCTTTCGGTTAAGCAGTAATTTGTGAATGGAATGAACGTCGTAAGCGAGAAGGGCGTTCAGCTAATAAAAAAATTATTTCTTTCTAGTTAAAGCATTCATTAATCCTTGAACAGTTGTATGCAATAAAGTTTCATCTACCTTTCTTTGCTGATCTCTTAATCTTCGCATTTTCTTAAGATACCATGTCGTAAACATCCTCATAGTATTTTCAAAATAATAAAATAAAAGCCAAATCACAACAATAAAAACTAAAATAAGTAACGGCAAAATACTAATAAATTCTCCCAATAAAATAAATAATTTTCCTGTCCAAGAAGTTATTTGAGCAAAAAGATGAACTCTCGCAAAAATCAATAAAATCAAAAAAGAAATTGCCCATGAAATGCCATTCGAAAAAAATACTTTCAGCAAATAAGACAAATTAAATAATAAATAAAACCAAACTAAAATCATAAAGAAAAATGCTAATGAAAAATTATAATTTTCTCCTAACAAAACATCAAAGACAATAGAAGTTTTCGTTAAGGAAGAATCAATAACTGAAATTATTTTATTTTTTAAAAAAATCGTCTTCCATTCTTTTCCAAGATAATCCCATTTTGTGCTCCCATCAACTACAGAATCTATTTTATTTTTTGTATCTTCAATTTTTTGAATTCCAGAATCAACATTATCTATTAAATTTGCTCCGAAGACTAAATTTCCAAAAACTAAAAAACAAATTAAAATAAAAATTATAATGCCAAATTTTTTCATGATCAGAATAAATCAAATGGGTTTTTAAAATTTACATAAAACTACCAAGGCCGACGTCCCCTTCTTGGTCTTACACCCGCTCTTCTTCCTACCCCTCTAAGAACATCTACACCCTCTTCTATTTCTTCCCTACCTTCCCTAACTGCAATCTCTCTTGCACTAAGAATTCTACTTGCAAGCCAATTCAATGCCCAAGAATTAGCAAATGTTAAAGCAAGAGACATAAAAAAAATCGCCCAAAAAACAACATTCCACACATCCTTGACAAACATAGTATATAATAAAAAGGCCGAAAAGATTCCCCATGCAATATGTTGTATAACCATCATCTGAACATTTCCGTCTCTTATTGCAATTATCATAAAAGATGCTAAAACGATAAAAGGTAATAGAGTAATTAGGGTTCCTCCAAACGCAGTATAAATATTGGCCAATAATTTAACCTGTACGACACTCATATAATAAGTTCCCATTATTCCAACCGCTAAAGAAATTATAAATAATGCCGGTCTATTTTCAATTAAACCAACAGCATCTAATATGGAAAACACCATTAACGTAATAATTATTGCAATTAATATTTTAAGAAAAACATCTCCTTCGGGAATTGTGGAAGCCCCGGATTTCCATCCTTCCCAAACCTTATTAGACCAAGACTTAAAATTATCCCAGGCAGTTGCACTAACAACTCCAGAAACAAAAACTAATCCAAGCATAACCACCAAAAACAAACTTAAAATCTTCGCACCCTTTTTTTGCATATTCTAAATACATCAAGATGATTTATAAATATTTCTTTAAACAAAAATACACTTAATTCAATCTGCTAGAGAAATTAATCACCTATTTCTTCGATACCCGACAATATTCTTCCCTCGATAAATTGGAACTTCTTAATAATTATCAATCATGCGCAAAAACCCTTTGGATTTTAACTGCCACTTTAAATCCCCTGAATAATTTTAAGAAAACATTTAGATTTTCCAAATTTATCAGCAAAACATTTGCGCCGATTTTTTTGCCGTCGTATTTTTCAACCAAACCCGAATATTTCTTTCCATAATGTGAATAACCAAAAAGATTTTTATTAAGCATAACTCTCTTTGAATTATCTTTAATGCCATTCCAATACAAAATACATTTAGCCTTCCCGCCCTCAAGATTAGGAGAATATTTCTGGTAAAGAATTATAGAACTTCCAAGCATGCTGTCTTTAAGTTTCCATTTATTTAAAACACCGACGGAAATACTTAACTCATTTTCCACTCCAAGAGATTTCCAATAATTCTTGAATTTAGAAGAAGAATAAAATCTATCAGCAATTTTCTGCGCTTCTGCTTCAATCTTTTTAGTTTCACTCTCTGCAAAAACATCAATAAAGATATCAACATCACTTTTTTTATCTGCTTCTTCCCGGGCCGCACTCCCAAATAGAATTATTTTTTTTATATTTTCCATCGACTTAGAATTTTGCATTAAAAAAGAAACAAAATCATAAGCATAAGATTTTAATTCCATTTTAATCCCTTGCTTTCAAACAATTTCTTTATTTTGTTAAATGAATCCAAAAAATCAATTATGTCTTCGACATCCTGCTGCTTTCCGTAACAAAGATAATTTCTTTTTGCCTCTATCTTATTAAGTAAAGAAATTATTTCATTTTTATCCTCAAAATCAAAAGGCAATTTTTCACCGGCTTTTTTTATAGAAGTAAACCATTCATGTTTCAAAATTGTTCCGGGATTTATTAAATTAAGTTTATACAAGAAAACTTCCAGCATTTCGGTTGCAGTAACCGAAACATTAAAAGCAAGATTTCTTTGTCTTTCTTGTAGCCCTTTCTCAACACATTCTTCTATAACTTCTAAACTTTCACTGATGTTTCTTAAATGATCTTCTATCTTCATAACTCTCAAAAGAAATAATTATTTATAAATCTTTAGTTTCATCTGTAACTATCTATTAGTTTCATCTGTAACTATCTATTTCTTCGATACCCGACAATATTCTTCCCTCGGTAAATTGGAACTTCTTCCAGCTGTTTTCCACTTCTCCTTCCAGAACTCATAAGCAAAATAATTCCAACGACAACCAAAACCAATCCGGCAATCATAGAATATGTTTTATTAATCCCAGACAAAAAAGGAAGAAACTTTAAAATAATTTCAAATCCCTTTATTCCCGAAGCTAAAACAATCAACCCGAGCAAAACAAAAATATAACCACCAATCTTTTTCATACCACAGATAATAAAATTAAATATATAAATCTTACGTCTTTCTCAGCAACCTAATTTTCTTTCTTCCTTCTTCGCTTTCAGCGAGTTTCAAATAAAATCTTCTTGCCATTAAAATCTGAGAATCTAAAAATGGTTTTATTTTTTCCTTCCACTTATCTGGATTATCTCTTACAAATTTCGCCCATCTTTCTATTTGCTCGTCGTGAGTTTTGTCTCTCATAACCTCAATTCCTTAATCTTCTTTTTAATTTTATTAATTTTTTCCTCGTCAAACTCGCTTTCATAAATAATTCTCAAATGCCGCGCATCTTCCATGTCTTTATCCGATTTCAAAAGTTCTTCTTTAAATGCGATGTTGCTCTCAATCGATGAAAAATAAATATCCAGCCCCGTTAACGGAAATTTAACTCTTTCTTTTAACTGTTCCTCGTCTAACAAATCCTTAGAAAATTTAATTTCCATTTCAGAGGGAAAATACCCTTCACTTTTTAGAACATATCGAACACTCATTTTATTCTTAAGATAATTATTATAAATTTCTTTAGAATTATCTGATTGGATACAAACAAATCCGTGATTAATTAAATCTTTATGTAACACGACAAAATTTTTCTCTGAAATCTTCTCCACAATCATATCAATATCCTCTGTTCCTCGAGTTCTTCCATGAGCAATAGCAACAAAACCAGAGCATACGATATATTTGGCATATTTCTCAACAATAGCGCAGAATTCCTCAGCAAATTTATCTAAAATAGTCTTATCATCTATTTTTCTATCCATCAAAAACAAAAGCACCAATTGTTTATATTTTTTTGTATAGGATAAACATAGACAAAAACATTTATATTAACTAATGCCGTTAATTAATTCATGCTCTCCGAAGAACAAATAAACCAAATCAAGGAACAATTAATCAAGCAAATAGAATTAACTTTTCCCGAAGACAAAAAGAATTCTATAATAAATCAGGTAAAATCCATGAATTCAGAACAACTAGAGGAATTTTTAGTCAAAAATAATCTGGTAAAATCAAGTTCTCCAGGACAAGGAATTGAAAAACCGGAATGTATTTTCTGCTCAATAATCTCGGGAGAAATAAACTCCTACAAAATAGATGAAAACCAACACGTAGCTGCAGTCTTGGAGATAAATCCGATTTCAAAGGCACATGTTTTAATCCTTCCAAAAGAACATAATTCAGATTTAAAAAAAATTCCGAAACAAGCTTTTACACTAGCAAAGAAAATTGCCAAAAAAATAAAAACAAAATTAAAACCAAAAGATGTTGAAATTTCTCCTTCTTGTATAATGAACCACTGCATAATAAATGTTCTCCCTATTTACAAAAATGAAAACTTAAAATCAGAAAGATATCAGGCAAGCCAGGAGGAACTTTTGGAAGTTCAAAAGAGTTTAGAAATAAAAAAGAAAACTCCAAAAATTAAAAAACCAAAAACAGAAAAGCTATCCAAATCCGAAGAAAAACTCTGGCTTCCAAGAAGAATTCCTTAAAAATTAATTCAAAAAACAAAAACCAAAACTAATTCTGTAAAACCAGATATAAATCAAAATTAAAAACGCGATTAAAAAAACCGGAACAAATGGGATTCCCTGCCTTATCAAAACCGATTTTTTCTTTTTTCTCAATAATTTAATATCTTCCTTGCTAAGTCCGTCCCAGTTTGCTTTTATTAACTTCCTCCCAATTTTAACATCTTTGTAAAGCCAGTCTCCTTCCACTAATTCAGAAACCTTAACATTCTTAATCATGCACGCCTCATCAATGGCTTTTGCAAAAAGATAAACATAGGGGATAATCAAAATCAAAAACCCAAAATATGAAAAAATCAAATCAATAAAACCAAAAAAGACCAGAACCATTCCAATAAAACTAACCAATAAAACAAGCCTGGAATTTTTATAAAACAATTTTGTGAATTCTTTTTTAAAACTCTTAAAATTTCTAAGCATTAAACTAAGACTCCAGAAAATTCCATAGAACATCCCAGCAAACAAATAAACAATTAAAAAGATAAAATAAATCTTCAAGTTAGTTAGAAAATTTGAACTAAATCCCAAAACCGGGCCAAGCGCAATCATTAATTTCGCATCTCCACCTGCAAATAATCTCGAATAATAAAATAAATTTCCAATTACAAAAAATATCCCCAATCCAATTAATCCCTGATAAAAAAACATAAAATTAGAATTTGGAGAAAATAAACTCCAAAAAAATCTAAAACCAACTGCAAAAACTATCAAAGAAAAACTCAGCCAGTTCGCAACTTCTCTATGTTTTAAATCCTGCACACTCGCAAATACAATCCAGATTAATGCAAGCACAATTAAAAAAATCACCTCGAACATTTTAACAATTAAAGAAAGAAAATTGAATTTATAAATTTAATATTTAGAAACTTTCAAAGATCGCTCCGCCCCAGACATTCGTCAAGGAGCTCCGCCAAAAAAACTATTAATATACAAAACCCCCTCAAAAATATTTGTTCAACTAAAAAAATATTTACTAATAATTAAGTCTAATGAATCGCTGTCGACGTTAATCGGGAGGGCGGGTGGGAAAGAGATTATTTGCGAGCGTCAGCAAGCCTATTTTTCAAATGAGAAAGTTAATAAACTATTTACCCCTTAATTTAATATGGCAAAAAAGAAAGAACCGAATTATCTTTTATGGTATATAATCTCAGTTACCGTTACTTTAATATTGCATTATTTTTTATTAAATAGTTCTAATTTAATGCCAATAATTCAGGTTGCTATATCATTCGCAATCTTTACTGTAATTATGGGAATAATCATAAGTGTTGTTGAAAAGAAAAAATAAAATTATATTTCTCCACATAAAAATTTCATTACATTAACAATCTCCGACGGAAATTCATAATAAAAATAATCTGGACAGAGGAGGATATAACTGCTGTCGAGGTTATCTAGGTGGGAAAATAAAATAACCAATTTATTTCTTATTCATCTCGATATCCGAACTTCTAAACTTCCCGCCTTTTTTATACGGAAATTTTTTGTTCTCTTTTTTCTTAAACTTTCTCTTATTTCTTATTTGAGCATCTCCTCGATTCATAATTAATCAAAAGAAATCTCATTTAAATATTTTTTGAGAAAAATAATTATTCCAACTTACATAAACTATTTGCACCACACTTATCAATACTCAATACTTCACACGTCGTTTTATCTGTAGTTTTTGTTGAATCTTTTGCCTTACAAGTTTTTGCAACACAACAAAATTGGTTATCTATTCTTCCCGTAGTAATTTCAGTAGTTTTATCAGTTTCTTTTGTATTATCACAAACAGGCTTCCATTCTCCACCAAAACTAATACAAGTTCCTCCAAAATCTCCTATCCAATCACCGCAAGTCTTTCCATTAATTTTATCCTTGCTCGAATCTAATTTTCTATCTTCACACTGAGTTCTAAACAAAATTATTTTACTTTGTAAATCCATTGTTTCACATACTTTATTTTTATTAGTGACATCTTCGAGAATCAAACCATAATTAGAAGCATAATCGCAAGTAGTATATTCATTGGTTCTTATTTGTCTTATCTGAGTGCAATAACTTGTTTGAAACTGCACTGCATTCAATTGATTACATGCTTGAATAATTATTTCCCCCTGCCCGGGAATATTGTCTGCAGCTCCTTTCGCCCTATCAACAACGTACCAAATTCCAGCAATTACTAGAACTAAGAAAATCAAAAGAATTATTCCATTAACCCCAAAAGACTGTTCAGCTTCTCCCCCCTTATTTCTCATCTTTAATAAAACAAATCTTTATTTATAAAACTTACGAAAATATGGTTTTTGTAAGTTGCCAAAAATTCGAAGAATTTTTTAGCACTTTTTTACTTCAACTTAAACTCAAAATTCAATTCCTCCCTATACAAAACTTCTAAGTTATTTTCTTTTGTTTTAAGATTTTCTTGAATCTCCCGGTTATCAATCTTAACTTTCAAAACATTTTTCGAAGAATCAATTTTAAAATTTTCTTTTTTAAGATAATCCTTTTTCAAAATATCTAAACCATAAATCTCAAATTGTTTTTGAAAATTAGAAAAAAAACTATCTGGAGTTGGGAAATCATCTTCTTGCAATTGTTTATAAGTTTCTTCAACTGCCTTTTCTCCAGCTTCACGAACATAAAAATTAAAATTATTTTCTTCAAGATAAACATTATTCAAAACACTAACTCCAGAAATTTCAGCCACAATTTTGTTCGAACTCGTCAAGAAAGTATACCCAGCAACAGCGCAAGTCGCCAAAACTAAAATCACCAAAATATTTATCCACGCATTTGCTCTTTTGTCTTTTAAACTCAACATATTAACAAACATACCTCGATTTTAATTTAATTTCAATCTTTTGATTTTTATAAGGAATTTCAATAACAACAAAATCTCCCAATATCTTCTCAAATTCACCTGAAACTCCATCCATTGTATAAGAAAATTTTGCCCCTCTTTCATTTCTATAAAAATATCCAAATGGAAATTTAAAAATATACTCAGAACAAGAATTATCTAAATTACTTCTTAAAATTTCTATTAGGTTATCTTCTCTTGTTTTATCAATTTTATAAAAGACCAATGTTTCTTGATTAATCATGGGTCGTTTTAAATTAAGATCATTGATATTTTTCAAATCAATTTTCTTTACCAATTCTTCATTAAAATACGGCTCAATAAGAACTAAAATTTCATCCTTAACTTTGATTAATTTTCCGTCGACAATCACTTCCCTGTTCAAAAACCCAATCAAATCTCTCTGCATTTCAACTTTTCTAAATCCATCTTCAACAGAACCAATTTCATTTTTCCCAACCCCTTTTTGCACAGCAATTGAAGCAACCAATCCAACAAAAACTAGAATAATAAAAAATATAATAATAAATGCAACCATCCAAGTTATCGTAATCCCTACTTGCGAGCGTTTGCGATTTGACAAATTTAAAAATGATAAAAACAAATCGCGGACGCGAGTACACCTTTTATTTTCCAAAAAATTCTTAAACATTTTCCGTGGCTCCAATCTTCCTCCCTAAATTATTTGAAGCGGTTAAAATTCCCAATTTTCCATTTTTTCCGTCTCCATATAAAATATTAATTGTCCTCTCAAAACATTTTGCATAATGTTTTGCCCCCGTTGTTTTTCCATTCTCGTCGGGTTTTTGAATTTCACATTGTGTTGGAAATCCCCCACTTCCCCCAACAATAGGCTCTCTCAAACTCTTTCCGTTTTCATCAAGAATATTTATTTTAATATAGAATAGTTTCTCTTCATTAATCACTTTTTCATTTAAGTTACAGGTTTTCGTTAAATCAAATTCCTTGTTTGAAATTCCCTGAATTAAAACCCCATTATCAACAACACAATCAACAATTTTATTATAAAGAATTTCTGATTCTAAACTTCTTGTATCTTCTTCGGCAGAATAAAACATCAAAACAGAGACAACAATTCCAACTCCAACAACCGTCAAAACAAAAAACCACCAAACAGATAAAAGCTTTTCTCCGCCACGTTTATTCATTTTTAACTTCTCCTTTTTCTTTAACACGTATTACTAAAAAATTATCAACCATCTCAGTTTCAACATTATAATCCGAAAAATACTTGAAGGCGTATCCCCCCTGAGAAGAAAGAGTAACAATCACTTCTTTATTCACGTCGTCAATCTTGACTAAATCGGAAGTCTTCTTGTTGTCTTTTGCAACCGCAATTGCTTTCGAAAAATCAATTTTAATATCTGTTTTTGGTTTTGAATAATCTATTAACAAAGCAATTTGTTTCGAATAAGCCTGCTCATAAACCATCGCGCCTGTCGAAGCCTTGAAAACAAAAAGCATCAGCATAGAGAAAAATAAAATATTTATAACAATAAAAATTACGTTCGGAAAAATATCTTCTCCCCTCTTATCTTTAATTAAAAGAAACTTTCTTCCTTCACCCATGAATAAAAAAAGAAACAGAATGTTATAAATTTAACTTATCTTTATATCAAACAATATTTTCAAGAGAATCAACCTTAAAACTTTTTATTGCTTCAGGAGAATAATCAATTAAAAACTGTCCACTAATAAAATCTCCGCCTTTAAATTGTGTTTGAACATAATCTTGTAAATTGCCTCCTTCTGTTCCTCCAACATAAGCAGATGCCACTCCACCAATTGCACCGCCGAAGACAAAACCCAACCCCGGTCCGACAAGGGGAGGAAAAATAACAAAAGAACCAACCACCATACCGATTTTCGCACCAACTGAAGCCCCCATAATTCCTACGGGAACCGCACCAAAAAAACCGCCCAAATAAGACTGATCCATTTCAACAAATAAAATCGCTTTTTTATTAAAAGTCAAACTATCAACCTCTGCAAATTTTGAACCTTGTACAAGAAAAAGATTATTAGAATAATCTCCTTGTGTAAGATATTGCCAATAGGATTCTTCTTTTCCAGAAACTTTGTGAGAAATAAGATATTGGGTAAATCCATCAACTTTTTCTTTTTTTTCTTTAATAGATTTATCAAAAGCTATTTGTGAACATATTACTCCTTTCGAAGAACCAGAAAAATAATTTCTGCTAAAAAGTTGAACTTTTCCTTCTCCCAACATTGCCCAACAATCCGCCATTTCACGAGCAAGAGCCATTTTTATCTGATTATCAATTTTATCTGTACTAGCATCAATTTTAACAGTATCATATTTATCTCCTAACTCCTCTTTGCAATCTCCCTTTGATTTATCAGAAATACAGATCAACTTCGTCTTGCATTTCAACGGAACAAGTTCTTTCGTAGTAAATCCATATTTATCAAACAAAGTCCCTCGATAAATCACAGATTGATGACAAACTTCCCTGTCAACAGTTCCTTCCCAAGCAAGTTGAGAATAAACAAATAAAATTATTCCAAACCCAATTACAACAAGAACAATTTCAATAATTGTCTTCGACGTCATCTCTCCTTTTCTTTTTTTCAAATAACCTTTTTCCATTCTATAGCTATATTCCAGTCAGATATTTAATTAATTTATACACCGCAAACATAATTCCAATAAAAAAAACTATCCAAAGTATTTTTTCAATCAAACTTTCTGCAAATGCTTTTTTATTCATTTTCAAATTTTCCTGATTTGAATGATGCAAAAAATTTCCTATTTTTTTCATTTTCCAACAATAATTTCCCCTAGAGATTTATAAATTTTGACAGACAAAGGACCGCCAATATCTAATGGAACATTTTCAGTATCTTTCCAAAGACCGACGACTTTTTTCAAAACAATAGCATACCATTCTTCTGGATGAGATTTATAGAGGGTTTTTATTTTAGTTGAAACATCTTTGCAGACCCCCAAGGAATTACATTCGGCTAAGGAATTCTCCACGCTTGGAACATTTGGAATATTACAAATACAAATACAATAATCTTTTTTGCATTGTTCTGGTTTTTCAGTTTTGTCTTTATAAGGCCAGGCGATAATCCACCAATCATTCGGAGATTCAACCACAACCTCCAAAAAATCTTTTTCCCCATTTTCAACTTTCTCAATCTGAAAATATAATTGTTCCATACTTGCCTTCGCCTGCTGAATCTCAGATTTTTTTGCAAAAAGTCCATACAAACTCACTGCAAGATAAAGCAACATTCCTATCGATAAAACCGCAAGAATTATCTTCATTGTTTCTGCAAGGGTAAATTGCTCTGCCTTTCTATTCATCTTAAAAATTTTATCTCCCATTATCTTAACTCGCACCTCTTGAACTAAATAAAATCAAATCAATCACGTCCCTCGCTTCATCATTTTTCGGCAGAGACATCATTTTATCAATGGGATAGAAAATCTTAATATTCCTATCTGATCCAGAAATTGAATCATACATCCATACATTTTCCCTAGTTACAATTGGCTGAGTCATATCGGGAGAATAATGGAAATAAAAATCTTCTGGCTTTGTTCCCGAAGTTCTAAAATAAAAACTTTCTTTTTTATTTATTTTATCTTCTATTCTTTTTTTATTTATTTCAAAACCAACATACGGATCTCCTTTAGTTCCTAAGGCATAATTAAATTCGTCTTTAATAACCTCATCTCTACAAATAAAATTCCCGCCAACCCCCCTAATATAATAAGCGTCATTCAAGTTAACCAAATATTTATAATTGGGAAAGTAATCTTTTAATTCTGCATACAATTCTCCTTTCTCTAAAATCTCCGAGAATATTTTTATTTTTCCCCATTGCTCAAACTCCCCAATTTGAACATCACTGCTCAACTTATCAACTCCAAGAAGTTTCTTAGTAACAAAAATACGAATAGTCGGAGCGCTTTTAAAATTCAAATAAAGATTCGTCGCCTTATCGCCCAAAACAATCGGATTTGTTTCTCTTCCAATAATATTTCCTTCCTTGCATTGCGTTTCAATTCCAATATCATTCTGATTCGTCAAATCAATTTCCACATCTTCCTTCGGAACATTATAACTAGGCAAATTATAAATCCAATTTTGAATTTTCGCTCCAAACAAAAAATATAAAATCACTGCAAGAACCAAAGCTATCAAAATAATCATAACAAGTTTTTCTTGAATTAGTGCTCCCTTACTATCTCTCATTTTCTAAATTTCCTTTTTAGAAAAGGCAAAAAATTTCTTATTTTTTTCATTTTCCAAACCTCAATAAATTTTTCAAATAATCTATTGCACTTATTCCCTTATCTTTTAAAATAAAAATTGCTATAACCATAATAATTAATATCGCGATTCCAATTATCCACCAAGAAAGAAATTCCATCTCCATCCCCCTTTTATTTCCCATCTTCAAAATTTCTCGTTTTGAACGAGACAGAAAAACTTCAAAAGTATTGCTTTTGAAGACTTCGAATGCAATGTCTTTCGAAGTCCCGAAAAATTTCTTATTTTTCGAGTCCCAGAAAATTTTCCTGATTTTCTGAGTTTCCCATTTTCTGTATCAAAACAAAAAACAAAACATATTAATAAATTTAACTTATCACGAAATTTTTAAATTATTCATCCCGTCAACCCCGAAAGAACCACCGAAGCAAGAATAAACAACGCCATTGTTGCAAACAGCGAGGTTATAAAATACAGCAATACACCAGTAAGAAGATTTTTTCCAGTCTTGTTTGTTTTCTCAAGTTTGTCTTCTCCAGAATCAATTATAACTAAAGTTCCAGTCAAAATAAAAATAACTTGAATAATGTAAATTCCGACGGCAATCTGCAAATAATATGGCGGAATCATCTGTAAATAATCAAACAGCTGAGTAATTGAAGAAAAACTTCCCAAACCAGTTATTTCCTCGCCGCCCCCTAATTTTATCTTACTAAGTATTGCAGTAATCATCGCTGCAAGTCCTACGACAATTCCGGAAAGCAAAGGAGCCAAAAAAGTCATGTTGCTTTTCATATCCGAAACAATCTCAGCAAGCATATCTTTGAGTCTGTCCGTAATTTTATGAATATTTTTTACATATTCTGAAATAGACATTAAAGAAAGTGCGGCAATCTTTAATCCCTTTTTTGCAGATTCTATAAGAACTCTCATACTCGTCGCAATTAAATCAGAAGGATAATAAATTAATGCTCCTCGTCGATTATCAAAAATTGCACTGTCAACGCTCATGCCCATTTGTTGAATATTATAATTAACTTTTCTGAAAAAATCTTCAGTCATCAATCCGCGCGAAGATTCTGCGACTCTGCCGAACACAAGTTCGGGAGGCATTCCATTCCCAATTCTATTTCCCAGCTGAAAAAGAGAATTGGTAAATTCCTTCTCCAATTTTTTTGTCCTTTCTCTTTCAACAATTAATTCTTTTGTTTTCATTTTATACGCAGTTGAAAAAAACAATGCAATTCCCAAAGGAAAAAACATACTCAAAATTAAAGCTCCAATTCCAAAAGGTCCGACAATACCATCTCCAAGTTGTGCAAAACCAAAAATAAATTCATCTTTAAAAAAACCAAAACCTAATTGTGCAAAAGTATAATCTTTCTGCAATCCAACCCAAGAAGGAAATGGCGTAAATTGAAATATCAACGGCAATAATCCTAAAATAAAAAACGGAAGACAAATTAAAAACGCCTTCAAATAAGCTACTTTGCTTTTATATTTGTAATAATAAGGATTATTTTCAAGCAAAGAACTTTCCCCATAGCCTCCCGGCCTCAAAAGCATAATTTTATCAGTAAGATAAAAAACAAAAAAAGGAATAATCAAATTAAAAAGAACAAAAACATGATACCACTGAATCATTCCCTTAAGCATTGCACTTGCTAAAGGCAACAACGCCAAAGCCAGCGTCGGAAGAACAACGCCAAGCATATAAACATTTGTCAAGGGGCTTCTAACATCGTGCGTGAATCTAAGCATTTTATCATAAACCCCGTCGAGAACAACCTGAAGTGATTTTTCCAAAGTTACTATTCTTCTTTCATTGCTCGGCTCAAACAAGCTCGATTCAATCAAATGAAAACTCTCGATAAACTCGCTCGAATAATCTCTCCAAGTTTCCAAATAATTATCCAAACTTTCTTTTATCGTGGAAAATTTTCCAACCTCAACATCATAAAAAACTTTTTTAAAATCCAATGCCAACGGCTCCTGCAGATGTTCAGAAGCAAATTCGATTGCCCTCTCAAAATTAGGAGTGTGCCTCATATAAACAACAATATACAAAATAGCAGGAACCATTTGAGACGAAGCCTTGAGTCTCCATTTATTCGCCAATCTCCGAGGATAACCATTGACAAAATAAAACAAAAACAATCCAAAAAATAACATTAAGAAAAAAAACAAAATAGGAAAATCTCCAATACCCCCGCCTTTAATTAAAACAATCGCAACAGAAATAGACAAACCAATGAGAAAAACAGCGACGAAGGCCATGATAGATAATGTAACTGGCTGCCAGGGTTCAAGTTCCAAATGTGCAATTTCCAACTGCCGTTTAATATTTTTCTCGTCCTTATTAGAAATTTTTAATTTTATAATTTTTCCTAAACTGTTGCACCATTTTTCATATCTTGTTAAATCCGGAGCCATTTCCTTCTTGAACTTAACATACTCTCTGCTATAATTCACATTTTTAACTTCACTTTTTATCTGGCTTTCAATTCTCGCAGAATGCTTTCTTAGAATGTCATCGACGTTTGGTTTTTCCACCACTTTTCAATTATCCTCTTTTAACATAAAGAATAACAAAAAAGAATTAATAAATCTTTGGAGATGTTTGGTAAACTCTACAATTTAGAATAAATTTATCTATTAGAATATTTCAAAATTAGTTGAACAAATATTTTTAATAGTTGAACAAAACCTCATAGGATTTTTATGGATTAATTATTTTTTGGCGGAGAATTTAAACGAAGTGAAATTCGGAGCAATTAATTCACGAAGTGCAATTTTAATTAAATCCTTCTCATAGAATAAAACAGTCCAGCAATCACCCCAACAATTATTAATCCAATTCCAGAAAATAATTTCCAATTAAATGAATTTGTTCCAGGGGATAATTGCACATTTCCCGACGAGAAATTAGACAAAATAAAAAACAAACCCAATCCAATTCCAGCAATACCAACGATTGCAGATAATTTATTTTCAAGAGATTTTTTATGTTCTAATTCTTGATAAAGTTCTTCGCCCAATTCTCTGCCAAATTGTTTGTATATTTGAATCCTCTCTAAAGCTTCTTTTCTATCTTCTGAATTATTTACTCTCTTATAATTGGTGTTGTCTCCTTCCACCCTTCTCCAAGGACCTTTTTTAGATTTTGGAAACCAAGGTGTTTGTGATAGCCCTACTGATTTTATAGTCCCAACAAGATAGCCATCTTTTTTAACTTCTTGCAAAATCTTTTCAGCCATCCCCAATGTTTTATAACTAACTAAACCTGTATCATGATAATATTCTGGTCCTGGAGCAGTCCCTTCATCAACTATACAAATGTTTCCAGAAATTTTAGATTTTTTAATATTTTCTTCAATTCTTTTTTTTATCGATTCAAATTCTGATCTATTATTAATTACTAAATGACTTGCAGAATATTTTGTATAAGTCGGATTTTCTGCTTCTTTTAAAACTGCCTTAACTTTGCTCTCTCGAGTAGGAAATTTGTCGAAGCATTTAGAACCCATACCCATCATTTGTACAAACTCTTCTTCAGCATCCCCACCAGCAAGATTATATTTAGCAATAGAATTTTCGGCAAAATCACGCAAATAGTCTACATACTCCTTAAAACCTTCTTCACTCCCGGTCAATTTTTCTCCGACATGTTTATACACTATTGGTCTAACATCAATAGTAAAAACTTTTGGAACTTTTTCATTAGGCCATGCCTTCTTCCATAATTCCTTAATAGTCCAGCCATATAATGTAGCACTTGTTTGAGTAACAAATATTGCTTGAGGATGATATTTATCATGCATTTGTTTTAATCGTTCTCGCATAAATTTAATTCTATCATCTTTCCTTTCTTGATTTTCTTTAGAATTACCGCAGTAAGCATCTATTTCCGGAGGATATGTTTTGACCATAACTCACTTAAGAAATATTCAATTAAATATCTTTTTATTTTTACAAATTTCTAAATCCCCTTCCCCTTTACCCTCTCGTTTAACCATTTCTGCCATTCAGGAAAAACTCTCTCGCTCGTCGGCAATCCTGTTTCCTGCATTATTTTATCAGAAATTTTATGAAACATATCATTGCTTAATGAATTAAACTTGCTTTCCAAAATATTTTCATTGCCTATTTTTTCTGCCGTATCAACAATTTCTTTTTTTATTTTTGCTCTTAAAAGAATATTATCATAAACCGCGTCCCAATTTCCAGCCCAGCCTCGGACATTTGAAGCAATATCCTTGATTATTTCTGAATCGCCGTTAATCAAATCATCGCTCGGTTCCAACTCGTCTTTTTCAACATTATATTTCATTAAATCAACAAAACCTTTTTCTTCCTGCGGGTCTTTCTGCCAGTGCTTTCTAATTTCTGCAATCTGCAAAACTCTTCTCCATGAATGCAAACCATCCGGAGATTTTATGGGATTGCAAATTGTAATAATATCTGTAGCCTTGAAAGAAGTTGCAGGAACTTGTAAATCATTTACAACCCTGTCAAAAACACCATACGGCGATGCACCATGAATTGTTCCAGCCACGACATTCGCTAATGCTCCTATACGCATTGCTTCATAAAGTGCTTTTGCTTCCTCGCTTCTAACTTCACCGACGATTAAACAAGAATCTCCAAGTCTTAAAGAAGTTCTAATTCCATCTTCAGCAGAAACTTCTGTGCTTGTCTTCAGCAACGCACTTCTAACTTTCATTCTTAAAATATCATATTTTAATTTTCTCAAAGATTCAACCGGCAATTCCAATGTATCTTCAAGAACAATAATTCTATAACGAGGAATAATTTCAAGCATCAAACTTCCCAAGAAAGAAGTTTTTCCCGACGATCTTGTTCCAGCAATTAAAAGTGTTCTGCTTCCATCGATTAAAAAACTCATCAAGCCCGCTGCAAAAGGATTAATCATTTTATTTTTTATAAATAAAGGCAAAGTCCAGGGCTCTTCTCTATGTCTTCTGATTGCATAAGCCAAACCATCAGGAGAAAGTGGCTGTTGAATAATTGCAATTCTCGCTCTAATATTTCCAATTCCAAGTTGAGTATCCAAAATCGGATTCGCCTCGTCGAGCGGCCTTCCAGAAATCATTCTGAATTTTGCAGCCCAAGAATTAACATCTTCGTAACTCGGAAGAATATTCGTCGAGCACTCATCAAACTCCCCATGCCTTACAAAAATATTTGTAAGAGGAATAGGAGCGTTCAAAACAATATCCTGTAATTTTTTATCCTGCAGTAAAACTTCAACAACACCAAAGCCGATAGTGTGCCTGACTAAAATCGTCGCCAATTTATTTAAATCTGAATAAGACAAGCCAACACCCTTGCTCTGGGACAAATCTCTCAATAAATCCTTGGATATATTAAAAAAAACCTGCCTTGTTCTTTCCGTATCTGTAAATTCCTCTGCCTTGGGTTGATGTTCAATTAAAACTGTCCTCGCGAGATTCAAAAGCATTGTCTGTTCTTCAGGAAGAACATTCTCCGGCGGAATCAAATGATAAATTAATTTCGCCTCGTCTTTTTTCCTAAGAATTGTAACCAAAGATTCATCGTAACTTTCCTGCGCAATTTTATACTGGTCAACAATCTCAGCATCTTCAGGCAAATCAGCGACAAGCCGAGTAAAAGTAAAGTTAGGAATTACATCTGGCTTAAAAATTTTATAATAAATTTCCCTGTCGCCAGTTTTATATTTAGAAACATAAGGAAGAACTTCTTGAATGAGTTTTGTATTCTCCACCATCCCTAAAATTTTCTCCAAAAGAGAAATATAATTTTTCTGATCTCCCTTGAAAGAAACATCAATCTGTTGAAGAAAAACATTAGCATCAATAATAATTCTCCTCAGCTCATGGTAAGCCATAATCGGATCTTGCTTCAGCAAGAATAAAAAAGAAAAAACATCGTTGTACCTCTTGGAAAAAAATTGCTGAAAATTCATTCCACTAACAAGCTTTGCCTGGCTCAAAACAGATTCTTGTTTAATCAAAAAAATATAAATCTGGGCAATTTCGAGAAGCATTGAAGTTTCCTTGAAATCATAATTATAATTTTTCTGTTGCACAAAAACAATCCGGGAAACATTGGGATTTTCAATTAAAAAATCAACCGTCCTCCCCATAACTTCCGCGTTTTCAGCGAGACTGGGAACAAACGGCGCCCCGATATAATTAATATAAAGTATATCTTCACCAGATTCTCTTTCAACCTCGTAGGAATATAACGGCGTTCCCTCTTTGAATTGCATTTTGTTTATATCATTCCCTCAAAATGGAATTCTTGGAAATTTCCTGGTTTCCATGAATTGCATATTGAAAAAAAGAGAAAGGAGTTTAAAATATTTTGTATAATAAAAAAACTTTGTGTTTTTATTATGAATTATGGGAGATAATTCTCTTGAAGTTTTTTGTTCTCCTTGGATAAGTTTTTATATCATGTTTTATTATAAAAAATATGCAGCAAAAAGAAATAGAAGAATTAGAAAAAATATATTTTAATGAAATAAAAAATATTCTAACTAAGAACATTAAAGAATTAGAAGAGGGTTTTAATTCTAAAGAAAACATAAAAAGAGATTACTCAAATTTAGGATACAAGGAAAATGATGTAGAAAAAGGTGCAGAGAGAGTTTTACAATCTATAATATCAAAAAATACAAATTGGCAAGTTAATTCTGCTCCTATAAGTTCTGACTTATTTTTTGAAACAAAAGATGCTATGATAAACATAGACGCAAAAACCTATAAGGAAATGCATCAAGAACATAACAAAATAAATGTAGGGGCAAATCAAATAAGTTATGGACAACATTTACCTATGACAAGTAGAAGAACTAACACAAGATATACATGGAAAGCAGCATTAAGAACAATATATCATCATCAAATACATGGAGATATACCTTGTTTAACTTTTTTTGTAAAATTAGTTTATGATG
>JBAZOZ010000011.1:0-28559 GCA_041648455.1 Candidatus Pacearchaeota archaeon
AAATTTTATGGCGAGAACTCTTCATCCGACACATTACGGAAGATTCTGTCCTATTGAAACTCCGGAAGGAACTGAAATTGGACTGAGAAAAAATCTGGCGATTCTTGCCAAAGTTTCAACTCGAGTAGATATTGAAGAAGCAAAATTTATGAAAGAGCTTGAAAAAAATGGATTAAGTAAAGAAGGTTTTGAAGGAGTAGATGTTTTCTTGAATGGAATATTTATAGGAGGCATAAAGAATGCAAAAGATTTCGTTCAAAAAATTAGAGAACAAAGAAGAAGCGGCGAACTGCCAATACAATTGAATATTCGAGACGATCCCGGATTTGGAACCATTTTAATTTCAACTGAACCTGGAAGAGTCTTAAGACCATTGATAATTGTCGAGAATGGAAATTCAAAATTAACCAATGAATATCTTGTTCAATTAGAGCAAGGAGAATTTAAATGGAATGATTTAATTAAAAAAGGAATTATAGAATATCTCGACGCTGCTGAAGAAGAAAATGCCTTGGTTGCACTTTATCCAGAAGAAATTACAGAGAAGCACACGCATTTGGAAATTGACAGCATTGATTTAATGGGAATTGTAACTTCAATTGTTCCTTATGCAAATCATGATCAGAGTTCACGTTTGAACAGAGGAAGCAAGACTCAAAAGCAGGCACTTGGTTTGTATGTTGCAAATTATTTTTGCAGATTAGATACAAATGTTTCTATCTTGGAATATCCGCAAAAACCAATTGTAAGAAGTTTTGTTTATGACACTTTGAATACTTATCCTGCTGGACAAAATTTGGTCGTCGCTGTAATGACTTATGAAGGATATAACATGGAAGATTCTTTAATTTTCAACAAAGGAAGTATTGACAGAGGAATTGGAAGAAGTTTTTTCTTCAAGCCATATTCTGCAGTCGAGATGAATTACGCTGGCGGTTTGAAAGATGAAATTGCAATTCCTGAAAAAGATACATCGGGGTACAGAACAGAATCGAGCTACAGATATTTAGAGCCCGACGGAATTGTTTATCCAGAAGCTGATATCGAAGGCGGGGAAGTTTTAATTGGAAAAATGTCTCCTCCAAAATTTCTTTCAGAAGCAAGAGAAATTTCAATTAGAACAAAAAAAGAATCTTCAACTACAGTGAGACAAGAAGAAAGAGGAACCGTCGACGCTGTTTTTATTACAGAAGATCATGAGGGAAATAAAATTGTTCAGATAAGAACAAGAGAACAGCGTATTCCGGAGCTTGGAGATAAATATGCAACATCCCATGGTCAGAAGGGAGTTATTGGTGCGTTAATTCCTGAATCAGATATTCCATTTAGTGTAAATGGTATAAGGCCCGATGTGATGTTTAATCCACATGGTTTGCCTTCGAGAATGACTGTCGGTTATCTTCTTGAATTACTTGCAGGAAAACTCGGATGTATTAAAGGAGAGATTATCGACGGGACTGCGTTCAGCGGAGTTGGCAAGAAAGAATTAGAAGATCAACTTCAAGAAATTGGATTCAGATATGATGGAAAAGAAACAATGTATTCTGGAGTAACTGGGAAAAGAATGAGGGCAAAAATTTTCATTGGTAATCTTTATTATTTGAAATTAAAAAGAATGGTAAAAGATTTGATTCATGGAAGAGCGTCGGGAAAAGTTGCATTGCTGACGAGGCAACCAGTCGAAGGAAGATCGAGGGGAGGGGCATTGAGGCTCGGAGAAATGGAACAGCAAGCATTAGTTGCTCATGGTGCGTCGCTGTTGTTGAAGGAAAGATATGATTCGGATAAAGTTGTGCTTCCAATTTGCTCAAAATGTGGAACGATTGGAATTGAAGATAATATAAGAAACAAAATAAGTTGTACTTTATGCAACAGCGAGGAAGTTGAGCCAGTTGAAGTTTCTTACGCTTTCAAATTACTTTTAGAAGAATTGCAGGGACTTCACATTCACACGTCGTTTGAATTAAAAAATAAATATGAATAAAATGGGAATAAAAGATTTAAAATACAAAAGTTGCGTTGTCTCCCTTGCTGAAAGCAAATATAAGTTAGTAAATATTTATTTGGTTGGAATATCCAAGAAGAGAAGAAGAATAGATAATGAAAATGTTTATTTTTTAGATAAAAGAGAATCACAGATTGTATCTATGAATCCTGATAGTAATGTAATGAAGATAACTAATCAAGTAAATCAAAGAGTTAGAACAAATATTTGTCAGATAATAGATGGAATTAAAACTTTAGATAAAATGGTTGTGGAATAAAATGAACTTAGAAAAAAATGTAAAAAGTGCAAGTACGAGAAATGCGGTTGAAACTGCAATTGATATTTCAAGAATTCACGAGGGAACATGGGCAAGAAATGCAAGAAAATATCTAAGTCATATTGCAAGTTACGTCGAGATAGTTAGAGGAGATTATAAATAAAATGCAAAAACCAATCAAGAAAAAAATAAGTGAAATAAGATTTAGTTTATTTAGTCCGGAGCAGATTAAAAAGATTTCATCTGCGAGAATTGTTACGCCGGAACTTTATGACATCGACGGGTATCCTGTCGACGGTGGTTTGATGGATTTGCGTTTAGGTGCTGTTGACCCTGGAGTAAGATGCAGAACTTGCGGTGGAAGAATAAAAGAATGTTTGGGACATCCCGGAAGCATCGATCTTGCGAGAGCTGTAATTCATCTGAAATACGTTTCTCTTATTGAAATGGGATTAAGATGCTTCTGTCACGAATGCGGAAAATTAATGGTGGCTGAAAAAGATCTTGAAAAATATACTCCGAGCCAAAGAGCAAAAAAAGCAAAGGATGCAAAGAAATGCCCTTATTGCGGCAGTGTTCAGGAAAGAATTAAATTAGACAAACCAACAAGTTTTTATGCTGGAAAGAAAAGAATTTTCCCGACGGAAGTAAGAGAAATGCTTGTAAGAATCAGCGACGCTGAATTGAAAAAAATTGGAGTAAATCCCCATACCTCGAGACCAGAATGGGCAGTTCTTACTTCGCTTTTAGTTCCACCAGTAACTATAAGGCCGAGCATTATTCTTGAAAGCGGCGAGAGAAGTGAAGATGATTTGACACATAAACTTTCTGATATTATTCGTGCTAATCAAAGGCTTTGGGAAAACTTAAATGCGGGTGCACCGGAAGTTATCATCGAAGATTTATGGGACTTGCTTCAATTTCATATTACAACATTTTTTGACAACACCGTCTCGAGAATTCCTCCTGCAAGACACAGAAGCGGTCAGCCATTGAAAACAATAACTGAAAGAATTAAAGGAAAAGAAGGAAGAATAAGAAAAAATCTCGCAGGAAAAAGAGTTAATTATTCTGCAAGGTCAGTAATTTCTCCTGACCCGTCAATAGAAATTAACGAAGTTGGGGTCCCTTATGAAATTGCTAAAATAGTTACCGTTGCTGAAATGGTTACAGATTTGAATATTAATAAACTAAAAAAATTAATTGAAAGAAATGAAGAATATCCGGGTGCAAATTATGTAATAAGGCCCGACGGAAAAAGAAAGAAAATAACTTTGGAATTGAAGGAAGAAATTATTAATGAACTCGTCTCGGGATACAAGGTTGAAAGACATTTGCAAAATGGGGATGTTGTTCTATTTAACAGACACCCATCACTGCATAGGGGAAGTTTGATGGCCCATTTTGTCAGAGTACTTCCTGGAAGAACTTTTAGACTGCATCCTGCCGCAACATTCCCATACAATGCCGACTTCGACGGTGATGAAATGAATATTCACTCCCCACAAACAGAAGAAGCAAGGGCGGAAGCAAAAATACTTTTAGATGTAAAGAAAAATTTATTTTCTCCAAAGAACAATACAAATTTAATTGGATGCAAGGCGGACGCGATTACTGGAAATTATCTTTTCAGCCTTGATGAATTTACCGGAGAAGAAGCAAATCAAATTCTGTTTAAATCTGGAATTGATTATTCTTTTTCAAAAAAGAAAGTTTCAGGTATAGAAGTTTTCTCAGAGATTCTTCCAAAAATTAATTTCTCAAATGATTCTATAAAAATTAAGGACGGAAAAATCTTAAAAGGAAAAATTGACAAGACAAGTTTTGGCCAGGAAGATGGTGAACTTATCAAAGAGCTTGATAAGGTTTTGGGCGTGGAAGAAACTATGAATACAATAAAAAATATTTTCAAAATTGGAACAACCTATTTAACTGAAAGAGGAATAACAATTTCCGTTGAAGATTTGAACATGGCTGAAAAAGTCATATCCGAAAGTGAAGATATTGTTAAGGACGCTGAAAAGAAAACAAAAGAAATAATTGAATCTTATAATTCTGGAAATTTAGAGATAATCCCCGGAAAAACAAAAGAAGAGTCAAGGGAAATTAAAATACTTCAGGTTTTAAACAGCATCAGAACAAAGATTGGAGAGATAATTCAGGATGCAATTCCCGAGGATAATCCAGTAAATCATATGATTCTTTCTGGGGGGGGAGGAAAAATTCTTAATATTACTCAGATGGCTTGTTGCGTCGGACAGCAGGCTCTTGGAAGCAGAAGAATTGATATTGGTTATAATAACAGGACGCTGTCTTTTTTTGAAAAAGGAAATTTGTCTCCAATATCGAGGGGATTTATACATAACTCGTTTATCAAAGGTTTGAGACCCGACGAATTTTTCTTTCAGTCTATTACTGGAAGAGATTCACTGATGGACACCGCATTAAGAACTCCCAAATCCGGATATTTATACAGAAGATTAGCGAATGCAATTCAAGATATTAGAATGGAATACGACGGGACAGTGCGAGACAGCAACAATAATATAATACAATTTGAATTTGGCGGAGACGGTTTGGAAATTTCGCAACTCCATAAAAAAGGAAAAGTAGAGTCTGGAGAAGCTGTTGGAATTATAACTGCACAATCGTTCGGAGAAAGTTCGACGCAGATGGTATTAAGAACATTCCATTTTGCCGGTGTTTCAGAAATGCAGGTTACTACAGGTTTGCCGAGGCTGATAGAAATTTTTGACGCGAGAAAAAAACCATCCTCTCCAAAAATGGAAATTTATCTTGATAAAGAATATAATAATGAAAAAGATGCAAAGATATTTGCCGAGAAAATTAAAGAAGTCAATTTGAAGGAAATTTCATCCGAGATTAATCTTGATTTTAGCGACAGAAAAATTGAGATTAAAATTGATAAAGAAAGTTTGAGACAAACGCATACTTCGATAAAAAAAGTTGTGGACCGGCTTAACGATCTCGGATTCAAAGCAAAAGAAAAAGAAGATTCAATTGTATTAAACGCTTCGGAATATGGGTTTAAAGAAATTTACAAACTTAAAGAAAAATTAAAAGAAACTATAATTTCTGGAGTTAAAAATGTCAAACAAGTTTTAATTGTAAAAAAAGAAAAAGATTTTGTAATAATAACGCAGGGAACTAATTTGAAAGATATTTTAAATATTAAGGAAGTTAATAAAAACAGAATTATCTCAAACGATTTGCATGAGATTGCCGAGACTTTTGGAATCGAGGCTGCGAGGCAGATGATAATTAACGAGATTAAAGATGTTTTGAAGACGCAGGGGCTTGATATTAATATAAGACATTTAATGTTGGTTGCCGACGCAATGACAAATATGGGGGATGTTAAGGGAGTTACGAGAATGGGAATTATTGCTCAGAAAGCTTCTATTTTAGCGAGGGCAACTTTTGAAACTCCAGTGAAACAATTTGTTAATGCAACAATTAAAGGCGGAAGAGACAAATTATCTGGTGTAATTGAAAACATAATTTTGAATCAGCCGGTTCCAATCGGAACGGGATTGCCCGGACTTCTTGTTAAAGTTATTGGACCGTTGACAAAAAAAGAAGAAGACAAAAAAACAGCGAAAACAAAAATAGTTGAAAGGGTGAATAAATAATTTTTCTGAATAAAAAAATTAGAATTAGAACAACAAGAACAAAATCAAAAAAACAAGGGGCACCGCACCATTTATGGTGCGGTTTGTAAAGCCCCTTGTTTCCGCGAAAATCATAGATTTTCGGGGCCCTAAAAATCTGGCAAGATTTTTTTGGTTAAGATGCTCAAGAAACCACCGCACACTGAAGTGTGTTGTTTTCTGTCAAGTTCCTTGACATAAAGAAAAAGAAATCGCCGACGGAAG
Source organism: Candidatus Pacearchaeota archaeon (assembly GCA_041648455.1). Classification (GTDB taxonomy): domain Archaea; phylum Nanobdellota; class Nanobdellia; order Pacearchaeales; family GW2011-AR1; genus JBAZOZ01. The sequence goes on from JBAZOZ010000011.1 coordinate 6,161, forward strand.
AGAAAAACTTAGAAAGATTATAAATTGAATTAATGTGTAAAGGTTTATACAAAGTAATCTTTATAAAATTTCTAGCATAAAAATTACCTCTCAAACAGCAATGTTTATAAAACAAATGTTTCTTCTGAAGTTATCTTAACAAAAGAGATTTAAGGTTTCAAATTTGAGAACATGGTGAATACTATTGACATGCAAGATATGCGGCACATTAATTTATTTGAGAGAATAACTAACATAACTACTCGTTTTTGTTTTAGTTATAATGAAAATATAATTTTCTGTGTTCCAAGAAAACTTATTTCAAAAGCCGTTGGTGACAGAGGAAAAAATGTTAAGAAACTTGGGGAAATTTTGAGAAAAAGAATAAAAATTATTAGTGCTCCGAATGGAATTGAAGATGCAAGAACATTTTTTGAAGATGTTGTAAGTCCTACAACCTTTAAAGAAATAGAAATTAAAGACGATGATATAATAATTACTGCCGGAAGCCAAAGCAAGGCAGCCCTCATCGGAAGAAATAGAAGACGACTTCTTGAATTGCAAAAAATCTCTGAAGATTTCTTTGGAAAAGATCTGAGAATTATTTAGAAGTTGAACGAAGGATTTTTAAATACCTTTTCTACTAATATTATATTCATTCAAAATCCAAACTGCGCCTACGCGCAGAATTGGTTAAGGATACGGAAAACAAGATTTTTCGTTCCAATTCACATGGAAAACAAAGAAGTTTTCCATTCCTCAAAATCAGGAAGATTTTAAGGAAACAAGAAATTTTGAGGGTTTTGAATATACAGAAATTTGGGAAAAATTTCTGTCTCTAAAAAAACAGGAAGTTTTTAAGAAAATGGGATTATTAAGCGCGAATAAGAAAAAGAAAGATAGAAAAAAATTTAGATGGAAGGACAGACAATACAAAGTTAGAACTCTAAATCTTTTTGATAAATCGGATCCTCTCGAGGGTTCAAGTCAGGCAAAAGGAATTGTTCTTTCTAAATTTCAAAAAGAAGCCGCACAGCCAAACTCAGCGATGAGAAAATGCTGCAAGGTTCAATTGAAAAAAAATGGAAAAACCGTCGGTGTTTTTATTCCTGGAAATTTGGCGCAAAGATTTATCGACGAGCATGACGAAGTTCTGATTGAAAGAATTGGCGGAAAACAGGGAAGATCAAAAGGTGATATAAGAGGAATCAGATTTCAAGTAATTAAAGTAAATGACCAGCCATTAGATAGATTGTGGATGGGAAAAATAGAGAAGGGTAGAAGATAAATGGGAAATTTGAAGGATACAAAAAGGAGAGAAAAGGAAAGTGAATTAGAGCGGAAAATAAATTCTCAAAATTCTAAATTAATGATAGATCAAATAGGATTTTTAGCCAGCGGAATTGCTGGTGGACTAAGTTTATACACTGGAGCGAATCATGAAAATCTCAAATATGCTGTTGTCTCTGCAGGTTTGGTTGGAGTTTGTGGATTTGCAATTAGATGGTATAAACATTCAAAAGAATTAAATAAATTATATAACGAATTGTGTAATCTTTAAAATGGCAGAACGTGATTCATTTGTTGGAAATCCGAATGAAGGAATCTCAAAAAATAGCATTCTTCAAAGAAAGGAATATAAATTGGAAGAGGAAAAATATTTTGATGTTGTAAGATATCTCGACGGACTTTCTGGAGTAAAAAAAGATGTTGAAGAAGGAAATATTGTTTATTCTGCAATCTCCGTTGATCCAAATCTAAAAATAAGAGCAATTACAAGAGGAAACATTATAATCAATAATTTTGAAAGAACAGTTAAAATTTCCCCCGATATTGAATTAACAGATGATTTGGAAAATAAACTAAAAGAAAAAATTTTAGGAGTATAAAATGAAAATACAAAAATCTCTAATTTTTGTCCTTCCATATGGAAAACAAAGAAATTTTCCATACCTCAAAATCAGGAAGATTTTAAGGAAACAAGAAGTTTTAGAAGAAATAGGAAATTTTTTACCTTTCAATATAGAAAATCTCTTGTTTTCCATGCCATTCAAAACAAGAAGTCCAAGAATTAAGAAAATTCTTGCCCCATTCAAATCAGAAAAATTTGAAGGTTTTGAAGGAAATAGGAAATTTTTAAAATGACAGAACAAGAACACACACAAAATTCAGAAAATCCTAAAAAATCAGAGATTTTTGAGAACTCCAGCAAAGCTGAAGTTTTTGGTGCCACAAAATCTAAAGATAAACAAGATTTTGTCGGTTTTAAAATTTTTGATAAATATGATACTTCTGGAATTTTTGTAGAAGATGTTGGATTAAAAAATGTCATAAACTTAGAGCCAAAATTAATTTTAAAAAGCGAGGGCAGGAACGTCGTGAAACACGGACAAACAAAAATTAATCTTGTTGAAAGACTAATGAATAAATTTTCCGTTGGAGGACACCGAGGGAAAAAGCATAAAATACAAAAAGGAAAATCAACGGGGAAATACACAAAAAATATGAATATAATATTAAATGCTTTCGATATGATTGAAAAGAAAACTGGGAAAAATCCCGTCGCTGTTCTTGTAAAGGCAGTTGAAAATGCGGCTCCGAGGGATGAAATTACAATAATTGAATATGGTGGTGCAAGATACCCTCAAGCCGTTGATGTTTCCCCATTAAGAAGAGTTAATCTTGCATTAAAACATTTAATTCACGGTGCAGGTGATAAAGCATTCAACAAGAAAAAAACAATTGCACAGGCTATTGCAGAAGAAATAATTTTAGCAAGCGAGAATAACGGCGAAAGTTTTGCAATAAGAAAAAAGAAGGAATCCGAGTCACAAGCTGATAGTGCTAGGTAAATTATCAATTTTTAGATATAAATATTTATTAAGATATATTTCCTTTTTAAAAGATGGAAAATGATGTTAAAGAATTAGAGCGGATGACAATTGGAGAAATTCTTTTAGGACTAATATATTTGAATCCTCATCCAAGAAAAATGTTTTCCGAAGAAAAATTATGTGGAGGGTTATATGAAGCTATTAAACATTATCCCAGGCTAGAACAATTTTTTCGACTATCTGGCGACGGCACAATTCCTGAATCGAGTTCAAGTTTAGAAAAAGGATTAGGCTTTATGTTGACTGGAAGAATTATTCAAATGTGTGGAAAAGATATTTTTAGTAAATTAGAACCATTAGCTAAATTAGTATGGGATTCTGCTAATAGTGCCAGGTAATTATTCCTCAGAGATAATCTAAATTTTTATAAAAGCAATTATTAACAAGTTATTATGATTAATTTAATTGCATTGTGGGACGAAGTTTCACAGAAAGCGGGGAATTATAATGATAATAATCATAAAACATATTTGAGATTTCCAAAAAAAATCACGCTTTCTGGAACTATTTTTGATGAAATTGAAATTGAAACAAAGAGGGACTGTCGTGGATGTATAAACAGAATCTTTTATGGAGATAAGGTTGTTAGGGAAGATCAACCGAGGAAAGGAGCTGTTTGGGATATTCATGCAGATATTCTTAATTATTTGAGAGGAGAATATGTGAAACAGCATAAAAATAACTTAAGACAATGAGAAACATTTAAAAATCAATTTCAATAAAATAATTTATTCTATTTGACTAATAATAAATAGATTTTATTTAAAGATATAAACATGGTAGACAAAGAAAATAAGAAATTTTCTAGCCTCCCATTTATGGGAAAGGAATAAATAAATGGTAGACAAAGAAACACAATCACAAAAAATTCAAAGAATCAGCAAGATACAAAAAAATATTAGAAATATAGCGACGAGCGCGCATATTCATCATGGAAAAACAGCGTTGACAGATAACTTGCTTGCTGCTTCGGGATTCATGGCGGCAAAAAATGCCGGCAACCTTGAAGCAGGAATGGCGACGTGGCAACATTCTGACGAACAGGAAAGATTAATGACTGTCGATGCTGCGAATGTCTCAATGGTGCATGATTTTCACGGCGAAGAATTTTTAATTAATTTAATTGATACTCCGGGACATATTGATTTTTCTGGAAATGTTACGAGAGCTATGAGAGCTATCGACGGAACGGTCGTTCTTGTCTGCGCTGTCGAAGGAATTATGCCTCAGACGGAAACTGTAATCAAGCAAGCTCTTCGAGAAAGAGTCAAACCAGTTTTGTTTATTAATAAAGTTGACAGACTTATCAAAGAATTAAAATTAACGCCAGATTGCATGCAAAATAGATTCATCAAGATTTATCAGGAATTTAATAAATTAATTGAGAGAATCGCGGATTCTGAATTTAAAGAGAAATGGAAAGTTGATATTAACGACGGAAGCGTAGCATTTGGTTCAGCGAGGGAGAATTGGGCATTGTCTGTTCCATTCATGAAGAAAAAAGGAATAACGTTCAAAGATATATTTGGATTATATGAAATGGAAGAAGAGGAAAGGAAAAAATGGTGCTGGAAAAATGCTCCATTGTATGAAGTTCTTTTGGACATGGTAGTAAAACATCTTCCTAATCCTCTCGAAGCACAAAAATATAGAATTCCAAAAATTTGGAAAGGGGATTTAGATTCTGAATTCGGAAAATCTCTTTTGCATTGCGACCCGAATGGAAAACCTGCGTTTGTTATAACAAGAATTGTAATTGATCCTCGAAGCGGGAAAGAAATTTCTGCTGGAAGATTATTCGGGGGAACATTAATGCCGGGCATGGATGTGTATTTGAATTTGGCAAAACAAAAACAGAGAATTCAACAGATATTAATTTATAATGGAACTAAACCAGAGCAAATAGGATCAGCGTCGGCTGGAAATGTAATTGCTATCTCTGGCGTGACTGGAGAAGCAGGAGAGAGCGTTACTATCGAACCAGAAACTCCTTTTGAAGAATTGAAACATATATTCGAACCGGTAATTACAAAAGCTATTGAAGTTAAAAAAACTGCAGACCTTCCTAAACTTGTTGAGATATTAAAAAAAGTTGCGAAGGAAGATCCGTCAATTAAAATTAGTATTAACGAACAGACTGGAGAAAGTTTAATGTCAGGGATGGGAGAATTGCATTTGGAAATTATTGAAAATAGAATTAGAACGGAAAAGGGATTGGATATCAAAACTTCTCCACCAATTATTGTTTATAGAGAAAGCGTCGGGAAAGAGTCACAAAGTTTCGAGGGACGTTCTCCAAACAAGCACAATAGTTTTTTCATTCAAGTTGCTCCATTAGAAGAAGAAATTTATCAAAAAATTCAATCTGGAGAGTTACCACAAACAAGAATAAAAAAGAAAAATGATGATATTACAAAAACTCTTTCGGGTATGGGCTGGGGAAGTGATGAAATAAGAAATGTCAAAGATATTTACAAAGGAAATCTTTTATTAGATGAAACTCGAGGAGAAGTTCATATTGGAGAAGTCATTGAAATGATAATGGATGCTTTTGAAATGATTATGGATCAGGGGCCATTGGCAAGAGAGCCGTGCATGAAGATGAAAGTATCTTTGGTTGATATAAAACTTCACGAGGATGCAATTCATCGAGGGCCTGCACAAGTTTATCCTGCCGTTAGAGAAGGAATTCAAGAAGCAATGAGGGCTGCTGCGGCATCATTATTAGAACCCTTGCAAATTCATTTGATTGAAGTTCCGGAAAGTTTTGTTGGTGCAATAACTAAACTTGTTGGAGGCAAAAGAGGACAATTATTGGATATGAAACAAGACGGAACGAGCGCAGAAATAACTGCGAAACTTCCTGTTGCGGAGATGATTGGATGGAGTTCTGACTTGCGTTCAGCTACGGAGGGAAGAGGAGTTTCTTCCTTGAAAGACCAGCAATTTGAAAAAGTTCCTGCATCAATACAAGCAGAGATAATTAGAAAGATTAGGGACAGAAAGGGTTTGGCGGAGAATCAATAATCACAATAATTCTTTTAAACTATTAATTATAAATTTTTCTATGATAAGATATCACGTTGACAATATAAGGATAAATAATCAAAGAGTAGAATTAGATTTATTAATGGATAGTGTGCCTACATCATTAAGTCTAAATAGTTTATCTGGCGGGATGAAAGGAGAAACATTGGAGACAGTAAGAAAAGGCGATTCTCTTTGGATAGACCTTGGTGAAGATCGTGAAGAGATTAAAGAAGATAACGCCCATAAAATAAAAAGAATATATCTGCAAAGAAGCTGTTATGAGAATTTGATTTCTTTGTTGTATGAGAGATGATTAAGTGAGAATCAATAAATTTAAATTCTAATCTTCCACAAAAGGAAGTAATTTTTTTCTTCTTTTGGGATGTCGAAGTTTTACAAGAGAATCGTTTATCAATTGGTTAACTCTTCCATGACAAACGCCTAAATGTTTTGCTATTTCTTCACAAGTATATTCTCTATCTTGATTTATCCCAAAATACATCATAATAGCAGTTCTTTTCCTTTCATCTAATTCAAATAAAATATCTTTAACTGCCGATTGCATTTGTTCTTGATAAATTTTGCCTACTGCTTCTGGTTCTACTGATGGAATTAATCTTTCACTAATTGAAGATAATGGAAGCAAGTTTTCTATGGGAATTTCCCTTTCTGCGATAAATTTTCCCTTTAATTTAACATTCCTTAATCTTTCTGGAAAGGCATCTTCCTCAATTAAAAAATATCCAGCTTTTCTATAAGCACCACATATTCTTTCTTGTGTTTCTTGTAGAGGATAGGTTTTTAGAAGTTCGTAATTACTTAAATTAATCTGATGAATCCCAATTAATTCTGCTGCTTGCCTTTGATTTAGTCCAAGAGATTCCCTTGCCCTAATTAGTTCAGCATTCTTTACTCTTACTTCGAGTCTTATATTAAAGTTTTTATCTTCATAGGTTTCCATGAAATTTTTAGAAAGATATTTATATTTAAATCTTCCTGTTTTAATAAATAAAAAAGGAGAAAATAAAAATGTGCGGATGTTGTGGATGCGGAACTAAGAAAAAGGTCGTGAAGAAGAAAAAGAGAAAATAATAAGATAGTGTTGAATATATTCCTCTGTGACAATTAATATATATTTGTGATTCTATAAAATAAGATGGCGGCATTAATTGAAAAAATAATTGCATCTACATTTGAGAGAGAAGGAACTGTTCAAGTATCTTGTGGGCAATGTGGCAAGAAATATTATGTAGCGGGCGAATGTGTTAAACGAGATGGAAGAATCACCACAGAAAGTTTATTTGGGGCATTTTTAAGTCCTGATAAAAATCTTTACTGTAGTAGAGAATGTTGGGCAAAATTTTGCGAGGATTAAAATTCCATTTCAATTCTAAGTTCCATTAGACAGAAAATAAATTTACTAATCTGCATTAAATGTCTTCTTATACTTGCTGCATCTTTATTTTTGGATTCTTTCCACATGAAGTGATCATTATAAATCTTGAAATCGTTTTCTCCGAATTTTATTGCTGTTTCTCTGTCGAATTTATAAAATAAATGATAATACAAATTAAAATGTTCTCTAACAATATTTGCAAAAGATAGAACTTCATCTATCTTTTTTTTAGTTGATGCAAGGTGCGTTCCAATATATTTAAACTCGTCGCCAAGCATTTCTAAAAGAAATAATGTAGAAAACATAATTGGTTTATTCTTTTGAAAACTTGAATCATTAATTTTATTATTGATTCTGCAGCAATAATCCACAAACCTGTCAACACTCCGATCAATAGTATGAATCTCCTTACAAATATTTATATCTCCTATAATATTATTTTCAATTTTATAATTAATATCCTCAAAAAGTTCATCAATTAATAAAAAAATTCTTCTCAATGAATTGTCAAATTCTTTTGCAGAAAGTTCACCCATTTCACGGATAACACAATATCCTCTTCCATGTTCGATTATTTCAACACCGACGAACCTACTAACAAGCTCGTGAATCATATCAATTACGGGCTTGTATTGTTTTTTCTCACCCATCTTTTCGTATGCTAATTGCGAAGTGTAAAAATCAAAAGCACCTTCTTGATTTTTTTTATTTGGATCATAAACTAATTTAATTTCATCGTATCCTTCTCTATATGCAGATTGAAAAAATCTCCATATCATCGGAACACTGAACCCTGTTATATCTATAGTTGTGCTTTGTGCTTGTAAATGCTGTTTTCCATTAATCATTAAAGAACCAGAATTTTCACAGACGTCAACTTCGTCGCCAGAATTAAGATTTAATTTTTTAGCCCAATCAGTAGGAAGAGTAATTGTCAGAGTATTGTGACCTTGTTTTATAATTTTTCGTTTCATTTTGGTAACCAACCAATCACCTTATATTTTAATGTAGTTTAATATATTTAAGTCTTTTTAGTATATTCACACTATTGAAGATATTCTAATATATATCCTTATTGAAAATATAATGAGATATTTGTTATATTCAATTTATTCTTGATTATATAGATATATTTTGTTTATTGTTGTCTATAAATTATATTGACAAGGGAAAAAAAGTATTTTCACTTTTTCTTTTAGGAGGTTAAAATTAAAATACAAAAATTTCTAATTTTTGTCCTTCAAAAACAAGAAGTTTTAGAAGAAATAGGAAATTTCTTGATAAATAAATTTTTTGGGGCTCACAAATGAATAATGCAATAGCAGATAGCATTGAAGAAAGATTTTTAGAATTTATAAAAAGGGGAGAGCCACCCCTTGATTATGAAAGGCAACTTGTTAGAGATCAGAAAAAAAGAATAGAAGCTATTCTTCGAGGAGAAAATCCACCCCCTTATGAAGTTGAAATTCAGCCATCATCAAAATGCAATCTTGCATGTGAACATTGTTTTGGAAAATGCTATAAGAGACTTCCAAATCTTTTAGGAAAAAAAGAAATTAAAAGAATTGCTGAAGAAATAAGAGATTTTCAAGAAAATGGATTTAAAATAGAGGTTGCAAAATTTTGCGGAACAACTGGTGAGCCACTTTTAAATTCAACAATTGCAGAAGGAATAGACCTTTTCAGAGAGATGAGAAAAAAGATTATTGTCTTTACAAATGGGCTATGGCTTGACCAAAAAGTTGATGGAAGAAATGAAACATATTCTGATTGCATTCTTAAAGCAGATAAATTAAATTTAAGTCTCGATGCTGGTTCTGAAGAAACTTTTTTCAGAATTAAAAAAGTCCACGGATTTGACAGAATAATTAAAAGTTTGGAGCAATTAGTTAAAAGAAGAGAAGTAATTGAAAGCAAATTAAAAATAATTATAAGTTATGTAATTGGAGAAGAAAATTATCATGAGGTTGTTCCAACTACAAGATTAATAAAAGATATTGGAGCAGATGAAATAGTTTTTAGAGTTGATTTTACAAATCCAGAAAATATAACAAGATTATCCAGAGAAATTATTGGAAATTTAAGAGCTGCAAGAGAATATAGAAGTCCTAATTTTAAAATAATTTCTCCTTATTCAGAAAGTGAAATCTCCGACGAAGAATCTGGAATTTTCACGGCTGGCGGGAAAAGATGTTTTAATCGTTATTTCTGGGCGTCTATTGGACCTGATTGCAATCTTTATGCCTGCGGACATCGAACACATGGCGGAGTGAGATCTTATGGAAATTTATTAGAAAAATCATTCAGAGAATTGTGGAACAGCGAAAAAAGATTAAAAGATGTAAAAGATCTTCCAGATGAACATTGCATAATTTGTTCGCCTTCTTCTATGAGAAGAAATGATTTCATGACATTTCTTGCTTCATTACCTTTTATTGAATCGCAAAGATTATTGGAGAGATAAAATGAAATATATTATTCTTGCTGGACCACAAGCTGCTGGAAAATCTACAACAATTAGATATTTAAAAAAGAAATCTAAAAGAAAATTGGAAGAAAGTTTTTATTCTTTGTCAAGAACCCTCGGAATAAATTCCGGGGCGTGTCTCGGGTTCTTGAACACCCCAAAAATTGTTTTTGCTTTCTCACGGGTTAAAACGGGGAGTTTACGCAAAAAACAATTTTTGCTGTATTAAAAGATAAATAAAATCTAAAACAAAAAATTTATAAACCTATTTTTTTATAGATAAATATCAAAAATTCTGTAAAGAATTTTGATTCAACACTCACGCGACATTGCGTCACGGTAACGTGTTGAATATAGGAATTAAAAATTCCTATCCTTACAAAACAAGAAGTTTTGAAAGTATACAGAAATTTAGGAAAAATTTCTGTCTCATTCAAAACAGGAAATTTTGAAGATGGCTAAAGAAAACAAGAAATCTTCTTAATCCATTTTTTTCGAAAGGAAAAACAAACAAAAAAAATGGCAAGAGAAAAACCAAACATGAACATCGTGTTCGTTGGACACGTCGACGCTGGAAAGTCAACAATAGTTGGACAATTAATGTTCCAGAGCGGTGCTGTTTCTGAACAAGAAATGAAAAAGCTTAGAGAAGAAGCTGAAAAGCATGGCAAAGTTGGTTTTGAATTCGCTTATGTTATGGACAAGATTAAAGAAGAAAGAGAAAGGGGAGTTACAATAGATTTATCTTACAGGAAAATTATGACTTCAAAATTCCAAATTACAATCATTGACGCACCAGGGCACAGAGATTTTGTCAAGAATATGATTACTGGAGCTTCACAAGCCGACGCTGCTTTCCTTGTTATTGCTGCACCTGCTGGAGTTCAACCGCAAACAACAGAACACTTGTGGCTTTTGAGAACGATGGGAGTAAGAAATATTTGTGTTGCAATAAATAAAATGGACGCACTTAATTATGAAGAATCAAAATTCAACAAAGTCAAAGAAGATGTTTCTAAACTTTTACAGCAAGTTGGAATAAAATCGGATGCAACTACATTCATTGCATGTTCAGGATTAAAGGGGGATAATATTCACAAAAAATCAGACAAGATGCCTTGGTACAAAGGGCCGACAATTTTTGAGCAATTTAATTTGTTCCCAACTCCGGAATTGCCGACAAACTTGCCAATGAGAATGCCCGTTCAAGATGTTTATGAAATTACTGGTATTGGAACTGTTCCCGTCGGTAAAATTGAAACTGGAATTATGAAACAAGGAATGAAGGTTAAAATTCTTCCAGGAAGAACTGGAGTAGGCGTTGAAGGAGAAGTTAAAACAATCGAAATGCATCACGAAAATCTTCCGGAAGCCGTTGCTGGTGATAATGTTGGAATTAATATTAGAGGAATTGGGAAAAAAGATATTGCGAGAGGAGATGTAATTTGCGACGCTGCAAGGCCGGTTCCAGTTGTTGAAGAGTTCATAGCAACAATTACAGTAATTAATCATCCAACTGTTTTAGCAAAGGGATATACGCCGGTTTTCCATGTTCACACTGCACAAGTTCCGTGCCAATTCATTGAGCTTATCGCAGAGATTGATCCAAAAACTGGACAAGTAATAAAAGAACATCCAGATTTTTTGAAGAACGGATGTTTAGCAAAGGTGAGAATCAAACCTCAAGGAAATTTATGTTTAGAAACTAACAAAGACAACCCATACATGAGCAAGTTTGCAGTTAGAGATGCTGGTGCAACTGTTGCTGCTGGAATGTGCATGGAAATTGTAAAGAAGAAATAAAAAGAACCCGTTGGTTCTTTTTGAATCTCCTCTAATGCTGAACGGCGATTTCCAAATGCCTCCGGTGAAATCGCATATCCCGACGGGAAAAAGAGTTCTGATAAAATTTGAAAATGATAAAAACATATGGAATTTTACCAATAAAAGAAAAGAACATGGGAGAGTTAGCGTTATCTATAATTAGAGGAAAATATGATGATGGATTACATAGAATTACTCGTGAAATATTAGATAGTGGAGCACGAAATTACACTTTTGATGTAAATGGAAGAGCAGTTAATATTCATGCACTTCCTGGATCTGCATATATAAAGATTTGCGGTGCAGATGAGAAAGAAATAGAACAAACAAAAAAAACAATTGAGAAATTGTTGTCAAAAGAAAATCCTGAATTAAAATTAGAATCAATGGGATAAAAATATTGAATTTTTACCTTAACAATTTCTTCGCGAAGAGCCTCAATGAAATCAGGCTCGAAGTAATCAATTTCGCGCGAACAAAATGAACGCATCATCTAAACTTTTCTTCAATTAATTGCGAAATTGGCTTTCCTGTTTTTTTCTTTATTGTATTTAATTTACTTATAGTTGCTACTGATAAAGTGATATCAATTCTTTTCTTTTGAAAGGGAAGTTTCCTTGTCTTGTCATAATTTTCCAGAATTTCAAAAGTATCTTTGTATTTTTCCATTATTTGTTTTATTTTTTTATTAGTTAATTGCATTTTGCAATCTCCTTTCAATTTTTCTTATACAGAAAACAAAAAGTTTTCTGTCTCACAAACTCTGGAAACTCAAAGAGTTCGTGATATCAATAATATTATCTCTTGCAATAGAGATTGCATGATGCAATAATAAATCTTTCGTTCCTAATAATCCAACAACTCTACTATAAGAATTTTTAAATAGTCATTCAAAATATTATCTTTATGCTTAATAAAAACATATCAAAAGAAGAAATTGAAAAAACTCTTCAAGGCAAGGGGGATTTTGTAAAAATAGACCATCTTTCTGAATTACTGAAAGAAAATCTTCCATTTGAAACAAAAAAATATGTTTGTATAAAGTTGGCCGATATTTACGAGGAAAAAAGTATGCTGGTCGATGCTGCGAAAATGTATGAAATAATTGGTATTGCCGCGGTTGCATTTTCAGAGAAGATGAAATATTATGTTAAAGAAGCTGAGCTGTTCATAAAAGCCGGGCAATTTGAAAGAGCCGACGAGGCAATGAAAAAAGCAATTGGATTGGGAAATGCCTCGGAGAAAACAGAAATTTATTTTGTTATAAAAGAATTTTATAAAAAACAGGCAGGAGTTTATGAAAGAGAGTTAAGGAGAAATCATGCTGCCAAAATGTATGAAAAATTATTGGAAATGAAAATTTCCGAGGCTGAAAGAGAAGAAATTAAGGAAAAACTTTTGAAGATGTATGAAAAACTTGGAAAGGTAAAAGAGTTTTTTAATTTGCAGAAAGGAAGATTGCAGTAATATTTAAAAACCTCTTTCTTCTGTACTCGTCATTAGAAAAATATCATTGATTATCATTAATCATATCATATTCACATTTGTTTAATTTTAGCTTTACGCTATTTTTGAAGACAAAAATTAGTTAGATATTTTTCTATAGAACCATTATGGTTTTAATTAATTAAATGAACAAGGAGAGAGAATTTAAATATAATTCAAAATCCTACTCGGCCATTGGAAATTTTTATGGATAATAAATTTACCATTTCCAATAACCTCGCTACGCCTACGCGTAGATTAGATTCAGAAATTAAAAATTTCTGACTCTCAAACTCTCACGAGTTTAAGATTAAGGATTTTGAATATATAGAAAATCCGTAAGAATTTTCTAATATTTTTATTCTCGCGAATAAAAACATGGCAAAAGTTAGTCCAGTATCGATAAAATACATGATACATGCAGATTTTGTAGCAGAAGGAGCTTTAGAAAAGCCGGATGTAATCGGAGCTATCTTTGGACAGACAGAAGGGCTTTTAGGAAGCGAGTTGGAAATGAGAGAACTTCAGAAGGAAGGAAAAATTGGAAGAATTGAAGTTGATTTGGAAAGAAAAGACAAGAAAACAACAGGGAAAATAAAAATTCCAACTGCCTTAGACCAGAGTGAAACAACACTAATTGCGGCTGCGATAGAAACTATTGAAAGAATAGGACCGAGCGATGCGCAAATAGAAGTTCAAAGAATAGAAGATGTTAGAGGGAGCAAAAGAGATTACATTATTGAAAGAGCAAAAAAATTGATGATGGGAATTGAGGGAAGCACAGATTCGAGAGAAATCTCAAACCAGATTAAAGATTCTTCAAGAATTTCTGGAATCAAAGAATACGGAGATGAAAAACTTCCTTGCGGCGATATTTCTGGAGAAGAAATAATTGTTGTTGAAGGAAGGGCCGACGTTCTCAATCTTATCCGTGCCGGAGTTAATAATGTGGTAGGAATGAATGGAACAAAACTCCCAGACGCAATAAAGAAATTGAGCAAAGAAAAAACATTAACTCTTTTTGTTGATGGCGACAGAGGAGGAAAGTTAATCATTCAAAATGTGACAGATAACGCCGACATAGATTACATTGTAATTGCCCCAGATGGAAAAGAAGTTGAAGAATTGGCCAGCAAGGAAATTTTGATGAATCTTAGGAAAAAAATTTCTGTTAGAGATTATTTCTCAAGAAATAATTTTCAAAGAAGAGTTCCAGAAAGAGAAGTTGAAAGAAAGATTGAAACTGAAAAAACCGAATTGAGTAACGGAGACATGGAAAAGCTTAAAGAAATTTCTCATAATAATGAAGGAAGCGGAAAAGCGATATTGCTTGATGAGAATTTGAATGAAATCAAAAATGTTTCAGCAAGAAGTTTGAATAACGCGTTAAGAAGAACTGATAAAAAACCTTCAATAATTGTTATTGATGGAACTGTTACCTCTGGAATTATTGAATCTGCAGAAGAAGTTGGATGCAAGATTATTGCTGCGAAAAATTTTGCAACAACCAACACAAAAATTAAATTGTTGAGTTTATAGGAAGAGATTAATTCTCTTCTTTTTCTTTTTTTAATTTGAATTTATTAAAATATATTATAATATATCTAAATTTTTAAAAAGACTGGTAATAATAAAATTTAATGGTAGAAGAAGTTAAAAATCTCAGAGTTAAAAAGATTGCAAGTGGCGGCGGTTCAACAATAGGACTATCTGATATTATTAATGAAGGGGTTGTGCATGGAAAAGTTAATTTATATTGCACTTATTGTGGATCTGATACATCAGAAGAAATAGATAATTTACCTACAAGAGGAGAAATACAAATTGGTTGTATAACTTGTGGAAGAACTTATGAAAGAGAATATGGAATAAAAAAAGGTCTTGAGGTAGTATATTTAAGTGATGTTAGAATGGTTCTTCCTGAATAATTATTCTTTCCGAATCGGCTTTCAGACACGATTCTCCGCCAAGAGATTGTTAATGTAATAAACTCTAATGTCAAGAACCCTCGGAATAAATTCCGGAGCGTGTCTCGGGTTCTTGAACACCCCAAAAATTGTTTTTGCTTTCTCACGAGTTAAAAAAGGGAGTTTACGCAAAAAACAATTTTTGCTGTATTAATTGGATAAGTTATCTTGAAAAGTTTATGTGATAATAATCTTCAGCGAATAGCCATGAACTTGTTCTGGCCATGAGCAATATCAATTCGCGCAAGTGAAACGGGCCATTTAATCAGATAATTTTAAATAACCTTTTCTCCATTTTATTCTATACAGAAAATTAGGAATTTTCTGTCTCGTTCATATGGAAAACAAAAAAGTTTTCTATCCCTCAAAATCAGGAAGATTTTAAGGAAACGAGAAATTTTGAAGATGAATAATCGAGGTGGAATTAGAAAAATTATATTCATGGTTTTAATCTTGATTGTATTAATTGCTGCGATATATTTCACCTTCTTTTTTTATTACAAATGCGATGATGCTGCATGTTTCAAGGCACATCAAGAAAAATGTTCCAAAACAAAATTCTTGAACAATATTGAAAATGCAGAATGGCAATATAAGATAAATGGAAAAAAAGACGGCAAGTGTGAGATAAGTGTTAAAATTAACCAAGTCAATAAAGGAGATGTTGATAAATTAACTTTAGAAGGGAAATCAATGATTTGCCTTTTGCCTGTCGGAGATATTAATTCTCCTGAAGGCGATATTTCAAATTGTCATGGTGAATTAAAAGAAGAGATGCAATGGCTGATAATTCAAAAGCTTCATAATTATATTGTAACAAATCTTGGAGAAATTGGAGTGGAATTAAATAACATTCAAAGTGCCGGCAAGATTATTAGCAAAAATATCACGACAAATAGTTCTGTGTAAACACAAGGAGGCAATTTTAAGTAAGAAAATTAATAAAATTTTTCAAGTTAATTTAATGTGTTAATAAATATTTTAAAACCATTCTAACTCTATTGATACTTTCAGGAGGTATTTGCTCATTGCATCTAAATGTCGATTCATCTCTTCTTTCAAAAGTTAGTTCTGGTAATAGGGTTTGATCGACATAAATCACCATGGGTTTTGATTTTCCTCTAATGCTTTTTGAATAAGCCCAAGACTTCGCATCATCAAATGTTGCTGCAAAATATATTGGTCCTAAAAAACTTTTGGAGGGGGATAATCCTTCTTGTAAAATTTTTACTAACCTATCTTTAGTGGTTCCATGAAATAAATATCTTGGTTTATAATTTTTATCAAATAAACATCTACCAAAATTAGATTTCATTTCATAAACCATATCAAAGAAAGATATTCTTCTTAAGGTTCTCCTTACAAATGATTCTAAATTCTTATTTTGATTAGTTCCACCTATTTCAGATAAATAATTATCTAAATCTGCTTTTGAATATGTTTTTACAGCCATAAAAATGTGGCTATTCCTTGTTATTTAAATCTTTTTATATTATTACTATTTTAATCTCTTATTTATTAAGTAGAAAAATTTATTCTATTCATGAATAAGATTGCTTGATTAACAACACAAAAGAGCAAATTTGGTGTGTCATTCGTTATCTGAACAGAGAGTGAAATAGAATTTATCTTCGAGAAAATTAATCTTTATGGAATTTTGTTAAAAATTCTGGAATTGGATAGATTTCAAATTCATTAAAGAGATTTTTTCCGTGAATTAGTCTTGAAAAAGATTCTGCTTCCATTTTTGCTCCAATTAATGCGTTATGGGGTTTTGGTTCTTCCGGCAAGCCAACATAATTATGAATAAAATCAGAAGTTATATTTGGCCTATCATCTTTTATCGGAATTTCTCTTCCTGTTTTAAGATGATGTGTAAACCCTTCAGAATGCAAGTCAACAGTTCTATGTCCAAAAACCCAAGGCAGCCCAGATTTATAAAATGCCGATTTTAAAAAAGAGACATCAAAATGAATATTGTGCCCAGAGAGTATTTTTGGTTTTATCTTTTCTGCCCAGACAAAAAAATCAGAAATTAACTCATTTAATTCCATCTTTTCCGGATTTATTATTTCTTCCTGAGAAAAACCATTAATTTCCAATGCTTTTTCATCAATCTCTGCTCCTTCAGGTATTTTACATTCTCCATAAAACTGATTAGATGGATTAAAAAAATCAACAGCGCCTATGCTTAAAATTGAATGTTTTAAGGGATTTAATCCTGAAGTTTCTACATCAACAATAATCATAATCCATATAACTAATATAAATATTTAATCTTTTCTGTAACACCTAATTAATAATTAAATAGCACTTCGTGAAATTTTCTTTGACTTCAAATCCGATTTCATCAGGATTTTCCGTCGGAAGATTGTTAATACACTAAAAATTTCAAAGCGAATTAATCTGCCGCAAGGCGATTAATGAACAATTAATTTGAGCGACGAAGTTGCGAGCAAATTTTCAAAGGTTTTTTATAGAAGTTATACTTTTTCAAATCATGTCAAATATAAAATTCGGACCGGCTGGACTTGGGGGAGTTAAAGAAGCAATTTCAAATCTTGAGAAATATAAAAGTCTTGGAATTGAAGCATGCGAGATTGCGTTCACTTATGGGATTTATATTAAAACGCAAAAAGGGGCAGAAGAAATTGGAAAAGCCGCGGAAAAGCTCAGAATAGAACTAAGCATTCATGCCCCCTATTATATTAATCTTAATTCAGAGGAAAAAGAAAAAATTGAAAATAGCAAACAAAGAATTCTTGATTGTTTGAAAGTTGGAACTTGGCTGAAAGCAACTCGGGTTGTTTTTCATCCCGGATATTATAGTAAATTTGGGAAAGAAGAAACATTTGAAAAAATAAAATCAGAGATAATTGAGATTATGAAAATTGCAAAAGAAAAAAATTATACTCCAAAACTTGCACCAGAAACAACTGGGAAAATAAATGTTTTTGGAAGTGCTGAAGAAATTGCTTCACTTGTTGAAAATACACATTGTGAATTTTGCATTGACTTCGCACACATTTTAGCAAGAGAGAAAAAGGTTAATTATTATTTAATTAAAAAATTATTTCATCAAAAAGAATGGCACGTTCATTTTTCTGGAATTGAGTATGGAGAAAAAGGAGAAAAGAATCATAAAAAAACAGAAAAGGAAGAATTAAATAAGCTGTTATCTGAATTGCCTAAGGACAAGAAAATAGTAATAATCAATGAATCTCCATTTCCTGTAGAAGATTCCGTTCTTGGACTGGACATATGGAAGAATATAAAATATAGTGAAAGAAATAAATCTTTCCCTATCTAGTTAACGGCAAATTGAGAAAAAATTAAAGTCGTTGACTAGAGCGTCGATAAAAAACAATGTCACGTATTGTTACTGACAATAAATTAAGAGATTATCACTTAATAATTACTTGTTTATGTTGTCACCATAAAGTTTATAAATAACTTCTTTGTGGCTATTTTACATGGAAACAATGTTTCTATGCAATTAAATAAATTAAAACAAGCTAAAAATGAATACAAAGAAACTAATAGTTTCTTTCCTTGTGATTGCGAGCATATTGTTAATAAGTTCACTTATAAGTGCAACTGAATTGACAAGCGTGTACAATGTTAGAGTTGATGACATCTCTGTTCCCGGCAATGTTGTTAGTGTTATTGCTGGTGAATTAGTAACTGTTGAAGTTTACTTCACAGCAAATGTCAATGACCAAGACGTTACAATAAAAGCAGAGCTTGAAGGCGATAAAGTTGATGTTGAATCTATAACAAAGTCATTTGATGTAGAATCAAATAAGAGTTATAAAAAGACATTAACTATTAGAGTTCCTTACGAGCTTAAAGATGCTCTTAGTGATAACCTTGCTCTTAATATAGAGATTGATGGAAAAGATTCTAAAACAAAAATTCCAGAAATCACTTTGAGAGTCCAAAGACCTTCTTACAACGCAAACATTAAATCAGTAAGTGTTCAAGGAACAGCAGATGCTGGTGAAAATTTTCCAGTTGATATTGTTTTGAAGAACATTGGTTACAACGACCTTGATGATTTATATGTAACTGTAAGTATTCCTGCATTAGGAATTCAAAGAGAAGGATATTTCGGAGACATTGTTGCATTAGAAGCTAATTCAGATGACGACGATGACACAGATACTGTAAGCGGAAGACTTTTATTGAAGGTGCCTTACGACGCTAAAGCTGGAACTTACACAATTGAAGTTGAAGTTAAGAACGATGACACAACTTCGAGCAAAACTGCTCAATTGAATGTTGCTAACGATTTCACTTCAAATGTTATTGTTACAAATACAATGAGTACAGTTGCTGTTGGTGAAAATGCTGAATACAGTATATTACTTGTAAACCCAACTGATAAGTTGAAAGTTTACAGAATTGTTACTGAATCTTCAGGAAGTCTTTCATCAAATGCAGATTCAGCCGTTGTTGCTGTGCCTGCTGGTTCAAGCAAGACAGTTAAAATAACTGCTAACGCAGATTCTGAAGGCGAGTATACATTCAAGGTAAATGTGTTTGCGGGTGAACAACTTGTAGATGCGGTTACATTAAATGCGAAAGTTGAAGGAAAAAGCACAAGTAAAATAGGAACAAACAACCCAGTTGTTATATTGACAGTTGTTTTAGCAATAATCTTTATTGTATTGCTAATCGTGTTAATTGTTCTAATCGGAAAGAAACCACAAAAGTCAGAAGAGTTCGGAGAAAGCTACTACTAATTTTTCTTTTATTTTTATTTTTTATTTGGTAGCTTCTCTTTTTTTTATATTAATAAAATAAATAGATATGGAGGAAAATAAAATGACAGAAGAATTAAGTAAACTTGAAGTTGGAATTGTAAGCGGAGTAGTTGGAATTAGTGCAGGGATAATAATGGGATTAGCAGCTTACACGTATGGAAGACCAAATGTAGATAATGGAAAAGTGTTTCAACGAGAACAGGGAAAACCTGCGGTTATGAGAATTTATAAATCCGGTAGCGACGGAGTTTTGGTAGAAAACCCTGAAAAGAAAGGTGAATATATCCTAATGTCTAAATATCTTGATGGGATAAAGAATAAAGCCGACAGAAAAATTGAAGAAGCGGAAATTTATAAGACTGTTAGATGGTATGAAGAATAAAAATGAAAAACAAAAATGCACTTTTTGATTTAAAAGATCGGATAGGTGAAAGATTAATATCAACAATTTATTTGAGTGGGCTAGAACATTTTGAAACAACGGTTTTTGATATAGAGAATTCATATCATGTTGTGTTTAATAAAAATTATGAAACAGAAAAGATGGCAAGAAGAGGACATCAGGAAATTGTTAATGATGTATCAAAAAATCCAGATAAATACAAAATAGAATAAATCTAAAATAATATCTTGGCTCAGCAGCAAGTTGCTCGAATAATTCTTACTCCAAATCCTACTCGTGACCTCGTTCGATATGAATAAAAAGATGGAAAGATGAAGAAGGATTATTTGTCTGCTCATTTCATTCGCAAGAATTGATTTGCTACTACGAGTCTGATTTCATCAAGACTCTTCGCTTAGAAAATTATTAATCCAAAAATATCCCTAAAAAATAATATTTATTTCGCACATTAACAATCTTTCCAGCGGAGAATCGTGTCTGAAAGCCGATTAGAGGTGAAGCGAATTAATTTTCTATATTATTTAATTACGAAGGAAGAAACTAAACTAATTTTTCAAATTCTTCTCTCGAGATCTGAAGATCTTCTTTAATTATCTTTATTAATAATCCTGGACCTATTTTATCTCCAGAATGATGTGGGACTACTGTTGTTCTTCCATCCGAATGTTTGAAAAACATATGGCTTCCTTTTTGTCTAAGAAACTTAAATCCCAATTTCTTAAGAATCTTTGATAATTTTATTGCATCAAGTTGAGGCAATTTTGCCATCTTAAACCTCTACTTTTTGTATACCAATAAATTCGCTCCTTATATCAATTTCGGGGCTTGTACATTCTAAATAAAGAGTAATTGCTTCTTTTGTCCTCTCTATAAGTTCATCCATGCTTTTTGCTTGAGTATGACATCCCGGTAGCCCAACTACTTCTGAAACGTAATAACCTTCTTCATCTTTTTCAATAATTATATTAAAATCCATAAGGTTTAAGATCTATAAGAGTATATAAAATTTTCTAATCAACAAACTTCACAAAAATAAATCCAGGAAGTTGTTTTTTTATTTTTAATTTATTATTAATTTTCTGGAAAGAAGTTAAAGTTTGGCTATATTGATTTCCGATTGGTGCTACAAGAATTCCTTTGTCTTTTAATTGTTCCAATAGTTTTTCTGGGACTTTTTTAGATGCGGCACTGATTAAAATCTTTGTGAATGGAGAGAATTTTTCTAATCCTTCAGTACCATTTTTATTATAAACTTCAACATTTTTGTAATCTTTTAAATTTTGTTTGGAATTTTCTGCAAGTTCTTTTATTATTTCTATTCCATAAATTTTTCCTTTTTCTCCAACAATTTCTGAAAGCAAAGCAAGAACATAACCACATCCCGAACCAACTTCAAGAACTATCTGCTCCTTTTGTAATTTTAAAAGAGAGAGCATTTCTGCAATTGTATATGGTTGTGAAATTGTCTGGCTATTTCCTATTGACAAAGCAATGTCTTCATAGGCGTGGCTTCTAAGTTGAAGAGGAATAAATCTTTCACGAGGAACTTTTGAAAAAGCATTTAAAATTTTCTTAGAGAAGCCTTTTTGTTTTAATGAGGAAATGAGTTGAGATTTGGATGACATGAAAATAAGAAGGAAAGAGAATTTAAATAATTTAGGAAAGTTTATAATTTAATGAGATTACGCTCGCTAATAAATTCGCTCGCTTACAATTACTTCACACTTCGTGTTCAGAATTAATTGCTCATTAATCGACTTTGTCAGATTAATTCGCTTAAGAAACTATTAATCCAATAAAATTTAAGTAGATTTATATTAACCCCCTCTTCGATAAAAATTGTTAATCGAATAGATAGAACTGAATAAACTATTTTTGGAATTTATGCAATATCAATCTCTTTTAGCGAAGCGCCTTGACGAATGTCTGGCGCGGAGCAAATCACTTGTGAGCAAAGCGAACGTTTTTTCTTTTAAATTTTCAAACTAACTATTCGTATGAAAACGTCGTTTTCCTAACAAGTCACCTTTCCTTCGACACTGAAGGGCGATATTTTTTAAATTCCTCCTATGGATATCGCACAAAAAATTTAATTTGTCAAGAACCCTCGGAATAAATTCCAGGGCGTGTCTCGGGTTCTTGAACACCCCAAAAATTGTTTTTGCTTTCTCACGAGTTAAAACAGGGA
>JBAZOZ010000012.1:0-28412 GCA_041648455.1 Candidatus Pacearchaeota archaeon
AATTGCATTTTGTTTTACCTCATTTCCTCAAAATGGAATTCTTGGAAATTTTAATTTCCATGAATTGCATAAATAGTTAAATAAAAATTAGTTAATAAAATTTTGTATAATAATTTATTGTATTCAACAAGGAAACAAATTTAAACTCCTCTAACTTATTTTTTCGATGGATGAAAGTGTGAATTATCCCATGCAAATATTTGATGAAGCTGCGTTAAGAATCAGAGATTTGGAGGAAAAACAAAGAGTTCTAAGAGATAGATTATTGCTAATCGGAGAAAATTTAGTTGATATAAAAGGAGAAACCAATGAAAAAATATTGGAAATAAGAAAAGATATTCAATATTTAAAACAAACTCTTGAAAGATCTTTGTCTTTTCTTGAATCTTTCTCGTCGGAAATATCTAATTTTGCTAGAAAAGAAGACTTGCAAATTTTAGCAAAGCAGGCAAAAATGTTCCAGCCAATGGAATTCGTAACAAAAAAAGATTTTGAAAAATTAAAGAAAACTTAAAAATGCTAAAGTCCTTGTATTTTCAGGACTTTAGGAGACAGAAAAAAGATATTTTTTCTGTACATAAAAAACCTATAAAAAATGGGGCTATTAGATTCAATAACACAAATGAAAAGTCAGGGTATGACTGATTCTGAAATTGCTATATCTCTAAGAGAACAGGGAGTTACTCCTAGACAAATCGACGACGCATTAAATCAATCGCAGATAAAATCCGCAGTTGTTGGAGAATACCAAGAGCCGGAAAATTTAAGCGGAGAAGATTATATTCCCTCACCTCAACAGCAATATCAGCCGCAAACACAGGAAATTTCTCAAAATTATTATCCTCAGCAAAGTTATCAGGAATACTATCCTCAGCAAAATTACGAAAATGCAGGTGCAGATTATTCTCCGGCTTATAATTCGACAGATTCTATGATGGATATTGCAGAACAAGTTTTCGAGGAGAAAACAAAGAAAATGCAAAAGCAAATAGATAATTTTGAACAATTTAAAAATATTGCAGTAATACAAATGCAAAATATTTCTGACAGGCTGAAAAGAATTGAAGATTCCTTCGATAAACTCCAGATTGCAGTTGTAGAAAAAGTCGGAAATTACGGGAAAGATTTGTCGTCGTTAAAAAAAGAAGTTGCAATGGTTGAAGATTCTTTTGGAAAACTGGCAAAAAGCAAAACAGAATCTTCTCATGAAACGCATGAGAAAAAGAGGAAATAATTTTATAGATAATAAACTTCCCACTATGTTCAATATAATCGCCCAGAGACAGAACAAGTTCAAGGATCTTCACTCATAAAATAAATTATTTATTTTAATATAAAAACATTTAGGTGATAAATATCCAACACCCCTTCAATCAAACTTATTACTGACTAGCGCCAGTATCACCAATAGATTTAACACTAACAACATTATTTGTAAAATCAAGAGTCATTTCAATTCCAGTTTTTTCCTTTATTCTCTCAGTAGATTTTTCTAATAAACTAAATGCTTCAATTCTATGGCTGTGAATATCTCCTTCATTTTTTGTAATTTTATCAAGAAGTCCTCTAACTTTCATATAAACCTCATTCGCTTCCCCATATTTCTCTTTTAATTGTTCATAACTCTCTCCTCTTTCCAAAAGTCCAGATTCCATTGCTCCATAAATCAACATCTCCATAGGAATATCGAAACCCATCTCCGACATCTTAGCCCTATACTCTGAAATAGATACCATCTCCCTAAAAATGAAAGCAAGTTTTTAAAGATTTATATAAAATCGTTCATTAATTAAAATATCCAACACCCCCCAAATCAAAAACTATTACTTGCCTGCACTACCAAACAAATCACTCATAAACTTAGAAAACTTTTTGGTTTCATCCTTCTCTGCACCCGAAGTCCCAACAATTATTCCAATAATTATCAATATAACAACTGCCCCTGCGACGAGTTGCCAATTATAATAAAACCAGTTTCCAGCACCCCATCCAACAGACCCGCCAGTTTGAACTAATACTATAACTAAAACCACTCCAGCAATTCCAAACAAAGTATAATTAGCCCATCCTGCCTTCGGCAAAAACATTCCTCCAAGAATTATCACGACAAGCAAAATCGCCAGTCCAACCCCCGTTCTTGAAAAAAGTTCTGGAAAAACTTGCGAAACAAAACCAAACTGCAAGGACATTAGTCCTACGACAAGAGCAATAATTCCGTTAACTGCTTTATTATCTGCAAAAATTTTAATCTTAGTGAGAATTCCATAAACAAGAGCGAAAATCAACAAGAACGGCAAAACCAATGAAAAAAAATCAGCCTGCTCTAAAACATACAAAAAATCTCCAACGCTGTTTCCACCATAACTATACGAAGCAAGCACCACACTCTTTAACATGAAAACGAATATGAAATATTATTTAAATATGTTTCTATAATTTGATTAATTCTATAATTTGCTAGTAAAAATAAATATCCACATATTAACCAAAAGATAATTTCCAAACCAAGCCACCACACCCAGATAAATTTAATTTAAATTCTCTCAACAAATCAAAAAGATTAATTTAATCTCACCAATAAATTTTCCATCTCCAATTCAGAAAACTACGGCTTCCCTTTCCTCAAAACAAGCGCAAGAGCGACGGCAATCACAACAACAAAAGCAACATTTGTCCAGAGAGTATTGCTCCAACTTTGTTTAAATAAAAAATCCATCGCCTGATTTTGTATTCCCATCGCCCAAATTAATGCAATAACAACAGCAACGAAAATCACAATGCCAGCAACCCATTTCAACCAAACAGGACCTTTGACATTCGGTGCTTCACCAGAAACAAAACCCCATAATAATAAACCAACAAAAGAAACAACGATCGCAATGGTTAAAAATAAAATTAAATTGGTGGCTATAACCGTCGGATAAGTAAAAGCAACAAAAATCATGCCGATTACAAAAGCAACCAAAGCATTCAATTGTTTTTTATCCTCGCCAAAAATTTTCGTCTTTTCAAGAAGTGCGAATACTAAAAAGAATAATAGCAAAAATGGAAAAACAAATCTAGTAAAAATTTCGTTCTGTAAAAATATTTCCATAGCCATACTAAATTAAGAATTTTATTATTTAAAAACCTTGCCTCTTAAATAGAATCTTCAGAAAGCTCTTCTATACCAGAATCCGAACTCGGAAGTGCAGTCTTATTAATTATGACAATATCACTAATCGCTTTAACAAACTGATGTGGAATTATAACTCCTCTCGCACCACCGATAAGTGAAGTAATTCCCCCACTAACTCTTATTCTCCAGCCATCGATTTTATTTTCACAAAGATTAACTTCTTCTATCTCCCCGAAATACTCTCCAGAATCTGTATGAACCCTCGTTCCAATAACTTCGCTGATTTTCTTTATTCTCATTTTTTTATTTTCCTAAAAATGGGAATTAGAAAATTTCCTGTTTTCTTTATTCTCATTTTTTTATTTTCCTAAAAATGGGAATTAGAAAATTTCCTGTTTTCTTTATTCTCATTTTTTTATTTTCCTAAAAATGGGAATTAGAAAATTTCCTGTTTTCTTTATTCTCATTTTTTTATTTTCCTAATGAATAAATCTATTTTGTCTTATTTAAATACTTTTCCGTTATTTATTTGATATTTTAGAAGATATAACAAAATTTATTTAAAATATAGTTTATCTAATTTTTCTGTATAACAAGCTTTATAAAAAATACAAAACTCAATAAATCATGCTAAATCGAAAAGAAATCGGAATAATTATCCTTGTAACTTTAGTGCTTGCATTCACATTAAGCGTGCTTAACCTTCCAAAGTTATTTCTCTTTTCATTGCTTTTTGTCTTCTTGGTAATCTCTATAAATATAATAGCAAAGAAACTAACTGCATTTTATCTGGATTCAGAAATAGAAATTAAATTATGGGAATTTCAAAGATATGGCTTCAAACCCGATTACCATTTTAAAAAACCAGTTCCAGCAGGAGTTTTAGCCCCTATAATTTTAGCCGGCATAACTTTAGGATATTTCAAATGGCTCGCTTCTCTTGTATTTGACGTAAAAGCTAAAACTTACCGGGCAACAAAACGCCACGGCTTGTACGCATTTTCTGAAATGACTGAATTTCACATTGGCTTAATAGCAGCATCAGGAATATTCGCGAATCTGATTTTTGCAGTAATAGGATATTTAATTAACTTCCCCGAATTTTCTAGAATAAATATTTACTATGCTTTTTTTAATATGATTCCCCTCTCCGAGTTAGATGGGAATAAAATCTTCTTTGGAAGTATAATCTTATGGAGTTTCCTTGCCGCATTAACTCTCGTTGGATTGGCCCTCGCGTTCCTCGTCGTATAAATATAAAAATGAAAATATCTAAACTATTCAAAACAAAAAAAGTAACAGCCATATTTGCAGTTGTAGCTTTATTGGGAGGATTTTATTTCTTGAATAACACTTTAACTGGAAATGTAATTGTAGAATCTGAAAATTCGATTAATTTAATTTCGGTAATTGGTCTGCTTTTAATTTTCTGTTCCATTATTCTTGGAGCATATTCTATAAAAAAGAAATAAAAAATAACTTAATTAAGTGACATCCTCGGCTAAATCCTACATTGTTCCAGAATAAATATTCTGTATCTCTGTTGAATTTAATGCCCTATTATAATATCTCACTTCATCAATTTTTCCACTCAAAGTTCTCTTCCAGTAGCCATTATCTTTTTCTATCATCATATTCTTTTTTAATTAAATCCTGTTCTATTTTTACTTTTATAACTCCTAACAAGAGAGAATTGCCGAAGGCGAGGTTTTAAGAAGATTTATTCTTCTTGGTTTGTTATAGATAACTGCATAAGTTATATAACACAGCAAGGCAGTTATACAGATAGAGAACTGCGAAAAATAGTCATCTAAGTAACGCAGTTGTCTATATCTCTAGAAAATCTTTTGAGTTAACTATTTTTATTCCTCTAAATTCTTTAAGTTTAAGTAAATGATTATCTCCTGTAATAATATAATTTGCATTTGCTGAAATTGCACATTCGATTATCTTATTATCATCGGCATCTTCTTTGATAATATCTATCTTCCCTAAAATTTCTATTATCTCAGAATACTCTTTTATTAATTTAATCTGATCTTCTATTAATTCATTTGGCTCATCAAAATCTCTTTCTAAAACTCTTTTAAGTTCTTTTAAGATTTCATTAGAAATAAAATTCTGTATTTCTCGGTTAATTATCTTTTCAATTATTTTATGGGGATTTCCTTTCTCCCAAAAGATTGATGAAATGTAAATATTTGTATCCAAGACAACTTTAATCACCTTTAATTCCTCTTCCTTTATGTATTCTTTTTACAACAGACTCTTCATCTTTAATTCCTTTTTCTTTTGCAAATTTTTCCCCCTTTTTTGTTAGTCTTTTAAACTCTTCTTTAAGGTCTTCTATCTTAATTTTTTTTAATAGAATAATACTATCGATTCTAGTTACCACTAATCTTGTTCCTTCTTCTAGATCAAGATCCTCTCTTATTCTTGCAGGTATCACAATCTGCCCTTTTGAAGATATTTTTGTTATTTCAGTCATGTAAGAATGTAAGAATGTATTACTTATAAACCTTTTGGTATCGGTATTATCCAGAATAAATCCCCTGTATCTCTGTTGAATTTAAGGCCCTGTCATAAACTCTAAATTCATCAACACTTCCAGCTAATGCAAAATTATTAACAACTTGTCCTAAAGTATTATATCCATTTCCAATAATCAAATCTTTAACAAAATTAAGATTTAATTTCAATAAATTATTAGCTCCGTTGGTATTCACAAACTGCCCGTCATAATAATTATGAATTTTAAATGAAGCAGAAGTTCTTTCCATTACATAAACAAGATGATGCCACTGTCCATTTCTCCATTCTATACATCTGCTTGCGTTGTTATTCCAGCACATAGAACCATAAGCTTTAACCGGAGTAACATTTCCATTTGTTATTTCTAAATATCTCCCGTATAATGCTATTCCAGGACCAACATTATGATAAGCATTGGCAAATACAAATCTATTTGCTTGAGTTGTAGGAATTGTTTCCTTAACCCATAACGAAATTGTAAAACTATTATTTCCAAAATCAAAATTACTATTATCAGAAACTCTCAAATAATTACTGCCGCCATTAAATGAATAAACACTTCCATACTTCCCAGCTATTAACGAAGGA
Source organism: Candidatus Pacearchaeota archaeon (assembly GCA_041648455.1). Classification (GTDB taxonomy): domain Archaea; phylum Nanobdellota; class Nanobdellia; order Pacearchaeales; family GW2011-AR1; genus JBAZOZ01. Next base: position 6,239 of record JBAZOZ010000012.1, read on the forward strand.
CAAGTTGTTCCTGAACAAAAAGCATTATTATTCATCCCAGAAGAATCACTGGCAATTCCGTCAGATAAAGAATCATCTGCTTTTATAAATAATCTCAATGAAGGAATATTAACACAACTACCACTGCTGCAGATCTTTCCTGCATTACACAATATTCCATCTCCACTTCCATTTTTCCATCCACCCATCCATTCTTGCTGTGTTGCACTCCAAGGATAATTTGGATTTGCATAATAATTTCCTTTCACATCGCAAGAAGTTGAAACTCTAATTACATTCGGCCACCATGAAGAAACATCTCCATCATGAACATACACCTGTCCATTGTAACATAAAAATCTATTCCATTGATCTCCTACAGCAATCGCATTTGAATTAACAACAGATTTATTGAAACAACATGCTTGTCCAGCAACTGAAGTTGGAGAGGAATAAAATGGATGTGACTGACACCAAGAAGAATCGAAGGGAACTGTGAATAAAACTGAGTTACTAAGCAATTTATTTGAGTAAATAGAAATTAAATATTCTCCTGGAGTAGTTGGAATAAAAACCACACTGCCAATAACTTCATCATAATAACTTATCTCTCTTGGAATTTCGAATTCAATTTTCCCATCTTTAGAAACAGGAACATTATCGATATAAAATCTTCTAGATTTATCATAAGAATAAAATATCACACCATTATCCCCATTAGAAACTCCAGATACTGTTAAAATAGTTTTAATTCCAGGCAACCCTGAAGAAGGATTAATACTTTCAATTATCGGAGGTGAAACTATTTTAATGTTCACTGTTTTATTGATTAATTCACCAGTATTTAGATTTCTTAAAATAACATTAAAAGGATAATCTCCAATTTCTACATTATCCGGATAAGAGAAATATATCTGAAAACGACCAATCCCTCTTGGTTTTATATTAAGTGTATTAGTTTCCAAATTATTACCATGAATTTCATAAGTCCAACCATTAGGAAGATTTTCCACCAACACAGAAAAATCAGAATTACCACATACTATTGAATCTTGATTTATAAACCCCATTGAAACCGAAAATAGAGCTCCCCTAGATATTTCATTTACTATCCCTTCTTCAGGAAAAAAATAATTAAAATAAGGTTTATTTCTAACACAAATGGGTTGTTGTAAATTAACATCAAATGTAATTTGAGAATTGTCATTGCTAATGGGATTTATACTTATTCCACTTCCAGTATCACTAAATGTTTGTTCTAAATTTAATGTCGCCTCTCTACTGTCAAAATACCAATAACCATTCTCTCCTGGATGAGGAGACATATCTAATAATCTAGAAAAGGGAAACAGACCTTCTATTATTATAATATTATTAATCATTAAACCATTTTGATTTGACAAGATTTCTGGATTATTTAAACCAGAATCATAACCAATTCCTTTTCTATATTCCAAATAAAAGGGATAATCCTCAAAACCAATCATTTTTATTTTAGCAAATTTTATTCCATTAGTCGTTTCTAATGGATTTATTGAATATCTTCCAGATTGTGTAATTGTTAAAACCGATGATGAATCAATCCATCCTAAAATCTCCTTAAAATATGCATTAAAATGAAGAGATGTTGAACTAGACCCCATTCCCATAACATCAAAATAATTTCCATATTCTAAATCATGACAATTCCCATACAAAATCTCAGAATCACAATCCCAACCTTTTGCATGGAATACTCCAAGACTATGTCCCATTTCATGCGCAAGAACTGTATAAAACCAATTCCAAACAAATCTATCCCCATCACGAGAAAAAGCAGTATCTAATCCACCAACAACTGCATGTGAAAGTTTGTAATTATTTTCATTAATTCGAAAATCAATTCTTCCAACACTACTAAATCCTCCACTATATCCGCTTAATAAAACAACAACCCTAGAATAAGGGGTCAAATCAATACCATTAGATTTAATTATATTCTGAGTATCTTGAGAAGAATAAGAATTAATATTTCTCTGCAACTGATACCATCCCATAACATCTCCAGAAAAAGAAACTTTTCCATAAGAGTTCTCATGATAAAACTTTTGAAAGGGACTATCTGCTCCAAAAATTAATTCTTGACCTTGTTCTTTTGTAAAAGGTCTTACTCCAGAATCTAAAAAATCAACTAATAAGACTAAAGTCTTTTGGTCTCCGATAGAATCCAAAGGAGTGGTAGACAAAACTTGTAAATTCTTATCAACATTAGCAACAGCAACATTCTGCAATTTATATCCGCTTATACTTACACTAGTTCCAGAAATAACATTTAAATCTCTCGTCGGATAAAATTCTAATTTTTGAGTTTGATATTTTGTTGTAGAATCTCCTTTCAAATTTAATGTATACTCGTTCCAACTTTTATTATTTGCAAAATCATCATAAATCATTACATCTACACTAGCTGAAATAGAAAAAGGCTTTTCTATATATTGTTGAATTTCTACAGGAACACTTGCTAACCCAACAGATTTAGAGACAACATCAAGAAAGACATAAGGATTTTCTTTTGCTAATTGCAACATTAATATCTCTCTTTTAACTGCTATATCTTTCATTTGAGTTATTTTCTGCTGTCGCAATTCCACACTCGCTAATTGAATACCACCATTCAAAGAAATAAGTTGATTAGTTAAAGAATAAACATCCCCTCCGCTCGTCGGGCTCATCTCAACATTCTCGTCGGTAATTTTCTTATTATAAGAATTATTATAAAATAAAACCCCAGCAAAAAGAATTATTGCAATTACAATTGAAAAAATAATTGCCCCCTCTTTCCTCTTTTTCATTTTCAAAATTTCCTGTTTTGTAAAGGTAAAAAATTTCCTATTTTTTTCATCTTAAAAATTTCCTATTTCCTTAAAATCTTCCTGATTTTTAGGGATGGAAAACAAAAAGTTTTCCATATTAACGAGACAGAAATTTTTCTTAAATTTCTGTATTAATTAAATAAAAAAAGAAACTATAAAAAGGTTTTCTTATCAATACCAACAATTTTATAACCTTCTTCTCCCAAATTAAAAAATGGAAGAATTCCTTAAGAACATCACACCTAGAGAATACCAGCAGAGGATATTTGAAACTTGTAAAGAAAAGAATTGTTTGGTTGTTTTACCTACGGGATTAGGAAAAACTCTTATTGCATTAATGCTTACAATAGAAAGAATGAAAAAATTTCCTGGAGAAAAAGTTGTTTTCCTCGCACCGACAAAACCCCTCGCCGAACAGCACATAACTTATTTTAAGAAATACCTTCCAGAACTTTTCGCAGATATGCAGTTGTTCACCGGAGCGGTAAATGCGGAAAGAAGAAAGAAAATATGGCATACATCAGACATAATTTTCTCAACACCGCAATGTGTAGCAAACGATTTGAAAAATAATTTGTACGATTTAGAAAATGTCTGTCTGTTAATAGAAGACGAAGCCCATAGATGCATTAATAATTATGATTATAATTACATAGCGCAAACTTACAAAAAACAATCTCTGCATCAGCGAATAGTGGGATTAACGGCATCGCCCGGCTCTGATGCAACTAGAATAAAACAAATCTGCAAAAATCTTTCAATAGAAGAAGTTGAATTAAGAACCCGCGAAAGTCCCGACGTTAATCAATATCTGCAGGAGCTCGAGTTTGAAAAAGTTTTTGTTGATTTTCCTCCAAAATTCGAAGAAATGAGGCAAATATTAAAAAAAATTTACGACGACTATGTGGAAGAATTAAGAAAAAGAAATGTTCTCTTCGGTCCTGTAAATAAAATAATATTAATACAATTGCAAAAAAAAATAATGGCCAGCTTAGCAAGAGGAAATAAAAATTTTAGCTATTTTCACGCCGCATCTGCATGTGCACAGGCAATTAAAATTCAGCATTCAATGGAATTATTGGAAACACAAACCTTGACAAGCTTCAGCAAATACCTTCAAAGTTTGCTTCATCAAGCATCAAAAAAACAAAGCAAAGGGGTGGTAAAATTAGTAAACAAACCAGAATTTAATTATGTATTTACGCAGTCAAATGAAATGATAATAAAAGGTGAAGAGCACCCGAAACTCTCAAAATTAATTGAATTGGTTAAGAAAGAAAAAGAAAATACTAAAATAATTATTTTCACGCAGTTCAGAGATACAGCGACGATAATTGCAAAAAAATTAAATGAAATACCGACAATCAAGGCGAAAGTTTTTGTAGGGCAGGCAAAAAAAATCTCCGAAGACAAAAAAGAAAGCACCGGATTGAGCCAAAAAGAACAAAAAAAAATAATACAGGACTTCGCAGAAGGAAAAATAAACATTTTGTGTGCAACATCAATCGGTGAAGAAGGATTGGATATCCCGGAAGTTAATGCCGTAATTTTCTACGAACCAATTCCAAGTGCAATAAGAAGTATTCAGCGGAGAGGACGAACAGCAAGATTAATGAAGGGAAAACTAATTGTCTTAATTACAAAAAACACAAGGGATCAGACATTTTATTATGCATCGAGAAGCAGAGAGAGAAAAATGCATTCAGCAATAAAAGAAATAAAAGAAGAAATGAAAAATTCACATATTGAAGAAAAACAAAAATCAATTTCCGATTTTAATCTCTAAAAAAAGCGTCGTATAATCTTCTAACAGCCATTCTTTCATATCTATTCTCGATAAAAGTTGAAATGTTCAATTGATTTTTCGATTGGCTGGCCATTTCAATAGAAATTCCATTATCAGCATAACACCTTGCAAGTTTCGCTAAGACGCCAATTTGATGCCTCATCCCCTCTCCAATTAAAGATATTCTTGTAAGATTATTTTCTAAATAATATTTATCTGATCCTAGACCTTCTAATACTTTCCCTACTTCTCCATTTCCACTAAACGCAATACTAACTGCATGCCCTTCGTCGGCAATTGATGCAATATCTAAACCTGCTTTTTTAAACTCATTAGAAACTCTTTCCATTAATCCACACTCATTTTGTTTGAAGTGAACTGTTAAAATTCTGTGACTTGGAACAGAAGCAATTATTTTAGCACCCATATGTTCGAGAGAAACATGAGAATAAATTCTTGTTCCATTTCTATTTTCATCTACGACAAATATGGGAATATTTTCATTTTGTGCGGGTGTGATTGCCCTAGGATTAATAATCTTGGCGCCGAGCTCTGCAAACTCACGCGCCTCTTCATAAGTTAACTCTGAAATAATTTCAGCGTCAGGCACAAGCAAGGGGTCAGCTCTTCTCACCCCGGGCTCGTCGCTATAAATACGAACTTCTCTCGCCAGTAAAGCCTCAGCAACTTTCGTCGCAGTATAATTACTCCCATCCCTTCCCAATGTAGTTAATTCCCCTCGGGTGTGACAACCGACAAATCCAGGTAAAAACACAATTCCCTCTAAACTGCTCAATTCTTTTTCTATTGCGGGCAATGATTCTGAAAGAGCATCAGCATCACGATATTTATTTGTAATCATTCCAAATTCATTAAAATTAAACCATCTGCTATCTAAAGAGTTAAAAGCCAAATCAAAAAATCTGCCAATTATCTCCACCTGAACTCTCTCTCCAAAACCACAAATTGCAGAATAACTCCTATCTTTATTTTCTTGCTTCTCAGAGACATTATCCACAACACATCTTTCTAACTCAGATAGAGGTGTATCAAGAAAATCAGAATCCACTTCAAGACTAGAAGCAAGATATTTAAATCTATTTTTAACTTCTCTTAAATTTACATCGATATTGTCATTTGAATAAATTCTTTCAAGCAAATCTGTAACCTTAACTCCAAGAATTCCATCGTTGATTTTCCCGGGAGCAGAGACGACAACCGGAAGCAAATTGGGCTTCTCTTTTTCATAAACAGATGCGATTAGATTGCAGGCCTTTCTCACACTAGAAGCATCTTTCAATTGCGTTCCTCCAAATTTCAGCACTAAATAATTATTCATTTTATTATCCGGCCAAAACAATATAAAAAGATAATTATCATCTAAAATATATGAAAAATAAAATAATTTTTGAAAATATTTTCTCAAGAAGAGAAAGAATTATCAATCCAAAAGGCAAACCAGAAGAAAAACCAAAAATACTTGCTGACTATCGAGAGAAAAATTCTTTGGTTCCATCGGAATTGATTTCTTTGGGATTAGAAGTGGAATTCAGAGAATTAAAAGTTGCGGATTTTATTGTAAGGAACGTCGCGATTGAAAGAAAAACAATTTCTGATTTTATTTCTTCTATGATAAACAAACGTCTTTTAAGACAACTTGAAGAACTTCAGCAATACGACAAAAAAATTTTAATTATAGAAGGAATTGACGAGCAGGAACTTTACAGCAACGATGAAACTGGAATTAATGGAAATGCAATCCGCGGATTTTTATTATCAATTCTCCTAAAACACAATATCCCAATTTTATTTACAAAAAATTATGAAGATACTGCAAAATTTATAAGTTTAATTGCAAAAAAAGAGGAGCATGAAATGTCGACAAGAGCTGTAAAAAAATCACGAAATAAAAAAGAACAAATGCAATATATCTTGGAAGGATTTCCAGGAATAGGTCCAAAAACATCAAAGAAACTTTTTGAACAATTCAAATCAATAAAAAATATAATTAACGCGCCAGAAGAAGAATTAAAAAATATCCTTGGAAAAAAAGCAGAAATATTTAAGAATCTTATTGAAGGGAATTATTAAAAATTAAATAGGAAGGCTGTTTAAAAATTCCTTAAAATCCAGCTCACCTAAACCAAAAACTCGCGTACTAACATCCCGAGTATTTTTTCTATTAACAAAATCATAAAATCCACTCGCAAATAAATATTCTTCAGTTCCCTTAAAAGATTCTGCCCACCTCTCAAGACCCGGCATACATCCAGTAGCAGACTCATAAATAATTTTAGATTGATTTAATAATTCTAGTTTTCTCTTTTCGTCCATTAAAATCTAAAGAATCAATAATGCTTTTTAAAAATATATTCTCCAAGATATATATTAAAGAATACAATAGTTATATAAAACCTAGAATTCTTTCTTAATTATATTTCTCTCGTATTGAATCGCTCCACAACCTTATATTCCGGTCCTTCTGGTTTTAGTATCGATTCCATTAAACAAAATTCATTAATCTCTAATTTAACTTTTTCAAGCTTAATTTTCTTCAAATCTTCTAAAAACTTTTTCTTGTCTTTAATTAATTTAATTCTTGCAATTGTTATATGAGACATAAATCTTTCTTCCTTTTCAAATAATTTTTCCAAGAAATTATCAATGGATTTTTGCAATTCATCACAACCATTTAAATGAATCCAGATTATTCTCACAAAATGCTCAGAAAAAACCCCAATTGAATCCACTTCGCATTTAATTTCATTAAAATCAATTTCCCTTAATTTCTCTCTTATCTCTTCAATCTTCTCCTCGTCAATTTCTCCAAGAAATTTAATAGTTAAATGTAAATTTTTGGATTCAGTTTTCTTACCTATAAAAAATGGAAGTTTTTCCTGAATTTTCTTAATCTCTTTTTTAATTTCTTCAGGTAATTCAATTGAAATAAAACATCTTTTCATCATTCTAAATTACAAAAATTCTGACAAAATTTTGGCGCCAAGTTTAACAGTTAAATTGTTATTTTTTTTATCTTTCTCAGAATCTATTTCTACAATATCAATTGCTCGAAGATTTTTTATCTTGCTTATCCTTTGCATTAAATAAATTATTTGTCTGCTGGTTAAACCGCCAGTTTCCAAATATCCTGTCGAAGGGGCAAAAGCAGGATCAACAACATCTATATCTAAACTTAAATAAAGCTCCTTGCCGTTCGAAAATTCCATAATCCCGTCGCAGATGTCTTCCAAATTCAATAAAAATGAATTCATAGAAATAAATTTTATTTTATTTTCCATGATAAATTTAATTTCTTCCTTATCAGAATTTCTAATTCCAACAAGCAGAATATTTTCGACAGGAAAACCATCCTCAATTAATTTTCTTAGCCATTCTTCATGAGTTGGAAATTCTGAACTGGGCTTCATTAAATCGGGATGCGCGTCAAAAACAATCAAACAAGGTTCTTTTCCTTCATTTTGATTATAATCAAAAAAAGCCCTCGTCAAAAAATAACTTATTGAATGATCCCCGCCTAAGAAAATCACCTTGTCCTTATTATAAGATTTAAAAGCATTCTCATAAATTAATTCTCCAGATTCCTCTAAATTATAATTATCGAGATGAATTTCCTCTAAATCTAGTTTTCCGACGCTAATTTCTTTTCCTTGTTCATTTGTATAAATTTCTCTGAGTGTTTCAATCAACGCGTTTCCTGCTCTTTCACATCCATCAGTTTTTCCAAGTCCATTTATTCCAGGAACTTTAATGATTTGAAAATTTTGGTATTCTGCTTGAGTTGTCATCACACACAAGAAGAAAATAAGTTTAAAAGATTAACTAATAAATATTTTAGTGAAACAATTTAATTTAACAACCGCAAGAAAAGTTCCAATAGAAGTCTAATCAATTTCCAAACTAAGCCTAATCTCGCATAGATATCTTAAAGAATCAAATAAATCCTGATTCATAAAAATTAAATCTATCTAATAACGATTATATCCTACAGGATTTCCACTAGGGGGAATTGCTGGAGAAAATCTAGGAGTTATTTTAATATTTCTTCCAGGTTCACTTCCAATTTTTTTATTTTTATAAACAAACCAAATAACTATCAAAACAATAATCGACAGCACAAGCAAAACTAAAAAGATTACCCAAAAAATCGCATTTCCTCCAGAAACACAAGAACCAGCGTCGCATACTTCACCATCGGCACAATCGCTGTCGCTTGAACATTCAGTTTGACTAACACAAGTTCCGCTCGCACTACATGCCTCACCACTAGAACAATCATCATCAATTGAACATTCTGGCTGATTTACTCTCGTGCATTGAGAATTATCTAAAAAACAACTAATACAACTTAAAGTTCCACCACTAAATCCTTGACTAACACAAGTTTGACTATTAAGATTACTCCCCTCACAACCTTCTCCAGTCTCAATAATCTGATTTCCACAAACTGCACCTGTGCTTCCACCACTGCTACAAATTCCACTAATACAACTATTAGAACTGCATTCATAATAATATAAACAATTCGCTCCCGTTGATTTGAGATTGATTAAACTCCCATTAGTTGCGCAATAGTTATTTCCAACTCTTGCTCCGACGCTGACCCCACCAGTACAATTAACAATTGTTCCGGGATTAGTACATTCTCCGTCGCTGTCACAATTATCAGATAAACATTCATAATCCCCGTCGCAGTTTGCATCTTTTCCTTTTTGAGCTCTCCAATTACCCCCATCAGCACAATAAGCAGCACCACTCTCAATAATTCTTCTATCTCCAATAGAATAATTTCTTAATTCAAATTCTCCATTGCTTTTCCTAATAGTAAGATAGCAGTATTGTGTATTAATATTAGAACAAGGAGAAATAACATAATCTTGTTTCAAGGTCTTATTAAAGATAATATCGCTGGGAATTTTTATAACTTGTTTACATCCAATATAATATTTTCCACTTAAAGTTTTATCCACCAAGATTCTATAAACATAAGTTGCTGGTGCTGAAACTGAATTTTCGGGATTAGTATAAAGATTTGTTGAAATATTCCAAACACCTTCGACTCCTTGTTTAGTAAGATCATCAAATGTGTCATTCATAACACATTTCACATTAATATATCCATCACAAATATGCTGCTCAACCACAACATTTGTTAAATTAACTTGTTTTAATGTTGGTGAAGAAATTTGAGTTTTCACAACCCAAAAACCATTTACAACTTTCCAAGTTCCCATCTCCTCTAATTCTGCTTTTAAAATAATTTCTGTTCCAGGTCCGTCAAGATCATAAGAACTTGCAGTTACATACCAAATTCCATTATAACATAATGCTTTTTTATCTGGGGTGGTTCCACTGTATATTAAAAAAGTATTATTCGCTGTAAGTCTATCACTAGTGCCTGGTGCCCAGTTGCACGAACTTACAGGGGGCGTAATAATTGTTGATGTCCACAAACCACCTATAACTTTCCAACTACTTCCAGGGAGAGTCTCTCCTTCTGCTTTTAAAATAATTTTTGTTCCAGTTCCATCAAGATCATAAGTGCTATTTGTTACATACCAGATTCCATTATAACATAATGCTTTTTTATCTAGGGTGGTTCCACTGTATATTAAAAAAGTATTATTCGCTGTAAGTCTCTCGTCAGTATTTATGGGCCAGTTACATGAACTTACAGGAGGAGTTGCAATACTAACTTCAACTAAACTAACGTCGTCGAACCAAATTGTTCCTAAGTTAGTTGCTTCGGTTCCTAAAACTACATGATAATCTGTATCAGCGTCGGTTGAAGACAATGTAAATGTCACGCTAAATTGTTTCCATTGATCTGAAATTCCAGCAAAATTAATGCTTCTTTCTCCAGGCAGAATCCAACTAGTAGAACCTTGAATTCCAACTCTGTTCCCAATTTTAAGTGCAGAACTATTTTTTGCCCACAAAGTCAATATAAATCTTTTCCCATCGGCGCCTTTCAAACCATTAGGCCGTTGAAGAACATAACCACTTCCAGAAATTTTTAAAGATTTTAACCCAGAATATTTTTGCAAAGTATCTAATGAAACACTCGTTCCAGAAGTTTTCCACCAATCTGTCGTAGAATCTAAAGCTGTTTCAAATCCCCGATTATTTAATAATTCATCTCCCAGCGGAATTATCGGAGGAAGTTCAACTAAACTAACGTCGTCAAACCAAATTGTTCCTAAATTAGTTGATTCAGTTCCTAAAGTAACATGATAATCTGTATCAGCGTCAGTTGAAGACAATGTAAATGTCACGCTAAATTGTTTCCATTCATCCGAAATTCCAGCAAAATTAATGCTTCTTTCGTTAGGCAGAATCCAACTAGTAGAACCTTGAATTCCAACTTTGTTCCCAATTTTAAGTGCAGAACTATTTTTTGCCCACAAAGTCAACATAAATCTTTTCCCGTCGGAGCCTTTCAATCCATTAGGTCGTTGAAGAACGTAACCATAACTAGAAATTTTTAAAGATTTTAAACCAGAATGTTTTTGCAAAGTATCTATTGAAACACTTGTTCCAGAATTTTTCCACCAATCCGTCGTAGAATCTAAAGCTGTTTCAAATCCACGATTATTTAATAATTCATCTCCTGGAGCAAATAAAATTTTATTTCTAAATCCATTATCTGTAATTAAAGAATACACAGCAAACAAAAGAGCAAAAACAAAAACAATTTTATAAAATACCTTTACATCCAATCCCCTCTTTCCCATACGCAACTCAAGAAAATAAGATTTATAAATTTAACTGAAATTTATTTTTTATAAATTGGACTAATCTTGTAAAATAGATTTAACCGAATCATAGTTTGCTTCTACAATTTTTACTTCATCATTAAAGCTAAGAGCAAAATCAGGATCTTTTAATCCAGATCCAGTTAGAGTCATGACGATTGTACTTCCTTCTTTGAAATATTTTTTTTTAGCTAATTTTATAACTCCTGCAACAGATGCTGCAGAAGCAGGCTCTGCAAATATTCCTTCTTTTTCTGCAATAAATTTATAGGCCTCGATAATTTCTTCATCACTAACCGAATCTATTAATCCTTGTGATTCATCTCTAGCGGCAATTGCTCCATTCCAGTTTGCAGGATTTCCAATTCTAATTGCTGTAGCAATTGTTTCTGGTTTATCTATAATTTTATTTTTTACCAAAGGTGCAGATCCTTCTGCTTGAAAGCCAATCATCTTCGGTAATTTATTAGATTTTCCTGCTAACTTATATTCTTTATATCCTTTCCAATATGCAGTTATATTTCCAGCATTTCCTACGGGAACAGCTTGATAATCTGGCGCTTCTCCCAAATCATCTACAATTTCAAAAGCCGCAGTTTTTTGTCCTTCTATTCTATATGGGTTAATTGAATTCACTAATTCAATATCTTCTTTTTCAGAAAGCTCTTTTGCTATTTGTAATGCTTGATCAAAATTACCTTTTATCAGAATTATTTTTGCACCATATCTATATGCTTGTAACAATTTTCCCTTAGCTATTTTTCCGTCGGGAATTAAAACATAACACTTTAATCTGCATCGTGAAGAAAAAGCTGCTGCAGATGCAGAAGTATTTCCTGTTGATGCACAAATCACAGCTTTTGCTCCTTTTTCAAAAGCCTTTGAAATTGCCAAAGTCATTCCTCTATCTTTAAAAGATCCTGTGGGATTAAGTCCTTCAAATTTATAATAAAATTTTAGATTCTTTTGGCCAATAAATTTTGGAAGAGCCTCTGCTAAAATAAGTGGAGTATTTCCTTCATTCAATGAAATGATACATTCTTTTCTAACTTTTGGAAGAAATTCTTGATATCTTTCGATTATTCCTATTTTTTTCATAACTTTTAGAATTTAAGAAAGAATATAAATTTAATTGAATAACAAACTTTTTGTTTTTTGTATTATTTTTTAGGCAGCAGAACAAAAAAACTATATTTTTCTTTTGTTTTTTTCGCGAGATCAACAACATCTTTTATTTTTACTTCCCTTACATTTTTTTCAAGCTCGTAAAATTTTCTTGCATCGCCGTCCATTTCTGAAGAGAGAAGATTAACAAGCTGGCTTTGCGAATCTTCCATAGAAATATAATAATTTCCAATTATCTGCTCCCTGACTTCGTTAAATTCTTTCTCCGTTAAACTCTCGGCAACTTTTCCAAATTCTTCCAAAATTAATTTCTTAACTTTTTCAACATTTTCTGAACTTGTCCCGACATAAATTAAATTATATGCAAAATCCCTATTAATATTTGAAGCACCTTTAACCGCATAAGCCAGATTTCTCTTTTCTCTTATCTCGGAAAAAAGTCTCGAAGACATTCCTACCGCCATTAATGTATTCAAAACATAAGCCGCGTAACTTTTCTTATCATTTGCCAAGGGAACATGATATGCAAAAACTAAATTCGCTTGATCAATGCCCTTTCTTTTTTCTACACTAATTTTATTTTTTTCTACAATTTTAAATTTAGGAACTTCGCCTTTTCCGTTGCAAAAATTTTCTTCGGCAAAATTACAAAGTTTTTCAAAATCTGCATCACCGACGACACACAAAACAAAATTATTCGGCTGATAAATTTCTCTAAATTTCTGAATAATTTTGTTTTTACTAATAGAATTCATAGTCTTCTCTGTTCCAATTAGAGGAGCTCCAAACGGCTCTTCATAAAGAAATTCCTGTATCTTGTCAAAAACATGAATTTGCGGCGTATCTTTTCTCATTTTAATCTCTTCAAAAATAATTTTTCTCTCTTTTTCTAATTCTTTCTCATCAAACAGGGGATTTTTTACCATATCTGAAAGAACATTCAGAGCAACGTCTATATGTTTTGAGGGCATCTTGCACCAATAAGCAGTTATATCCTCGTCGGTAAAACCATTTAATTCTCCCCCATTTCTTTCTATCTCTTCCGCAATTTGCTTGACAGTTCTGTTCTTCGTCCCCTTGTAAAGCATATGTTCAATAAAATGACTTATTCCCTTTTCTTTTACAGATTCGTTAATTCCGCCATTTCTAACTGCAAACGCAACACTCACAATCGGCAAACTTCGTTTTTCAAAAAGAATTGTCATGCCGTTCTTCAAAACTTTCCGTCTAAATTCTATTTTTTCATTCATTTTTATCTTAATCTCCGCAGATTAAATAAAAATGATTAAACCTTTAAAAATTATACCAAGTTACAAACTAATTTTTTAAGATAGACTATGAAAATTAGTTGGTCCCCCTTAAGTGGTAACATTTATAAGGTTGCAATTCTTATAGAAAATATGAAGAATTTAACAAAATATTTGAAAAATGCCATGTATTCAACTTTAATAGCTGTAACAATAGCAACACCTGGATGTATTTCTGTCAAACCAGAACCAGTGCTGGATGAATACAAAAGATACGAGGGAAAACTGACAATTGTAACTCCGCTATTTAATGGAACAGAGGAAGTTAAATATCCTAATGGAGTTATTGAAATTCGTCCGTTGGGGTATAATCCAACAGAAGAAGATAGAATTCGTGTTCTGAATAGGAAGTAAAAATAATATTAGTGTTTATTTTATCTATATATAATTACAATAAGGTACCAAGGGCTGTGTATCAGATTTTTTAGCTGTATTATAACTTACAACAGGTACTATGTCTTTGTTAGTTTGTTTTGTTGTTTTTGTTGTTAACATAGTTGGATAGTGTCCCCAGATTATAGCACCAAGATTAATGCATTTTAGATATCCTGTTTCTGTTGTTGTACTAGATGTCTGAGTTTTATCTCCATTAATTCCGAAAAAATGCCCTAGGGATGAATCTTTTTTAAATGCAGACATACAATACGATTTGTCATAGGTAGTTTGTTTTTCTGTTTTTGAATCATAATTTGACAATCCCAAATATTTCTGGACAGGTATTGGAAACAATAAATCCAATATATAACCTATTGTTTCGAAATTAGGATGGCTCTCAGCAGTTTCTGTTACCTCTGATTTTATGTATGCTATAGGGGAGGTAATACCTGAAGAAGGAATGAAAGAGGTACCTCCAGGCCAAATTGTTACTTGTTGATTTGAATATGGATCAACAAAACTAAAAGATTCAGGAGTACACTTTTCCCATTTAGTAATTGTATGGGATTTTCCAATTAGTGGAGGAGTAAGCTTCCACACCAATTTATTTTCTACTATAGTTTTAATAGGCATTACGGTAATATACATTGAATTCAAATCAACATCTGCATAAGCAGTGTTTCCAATAATAACATTACAGAATTTACTCGTTGTTCTTTTTTCATAGTTTCCAATATAACAAACTTGTTTCGTAGCTGGTCCATCAGAACTACTTGGAAGATACATAGGCATGAACTCAATCATTCGATAAGAATCTTCATATACACCCTGCATATTTGAACAGTCTGGAGAAGAATGTGGAATTATAACTTTACCTTTGTTACATAAAACTGGGTCGTAGATGAATTGTCCCATACTTAAGGGTATTATAATATCAATCAAATTTATTGAACTTCCAGTAATGGAATAAGAGGGATTTAATGAAAAAGATAAACTATGTGGGGCCGGAGAATTAAAATTTGATAGATTGCTAATGGTAATATTATTAATTATATCGAATACCATAAGACTTCCGATGGTTTGATTAGTGCTTGAATTGAATTTTATTGCAGGAACGTACCAATATTCTGGAAATTTTGATCTGAAATTTTGATCTGAGGTATTTAGTATTACATCTGCAGATTTTGAATCTTTTGAAATAGAAATATTGGAAATATAACTTGGATTTTTGATTCCGTCTATAGAAATAATTAAATTCTTTGTAAGATTCTCTCCTTCGATTGTGAAAAATGCTTGATTTTCGCCATATTGGATAACTTGAAGATTTTGATTTGGATAAATAATAGGATTTTTTATACACGCCCCATTGTTACAATAATATTCAGAAGGGCAGGAAGTAAAATTTGCTTTTAATGTGTTTTCAGAACAATAATATTCCAACAAATTATTTCCAATGCAAGAATCTTTAAGAACAGAACCTTTATACACAACGCTTCCATTTGTGTAAATATTGTATTCGTCGCTGTCAATACAAATTGGCTGGTTTGTAATACTAATTTCATTTATTCTAACCCATCCACAAGACTGATAGGGATATCCAACTTCGACTTTGATATATTTGAAAGATTGATTAATAGTTACATTTCTTACTGCAAGTATATCTGTTGCTGATGCATTAAATAGAGATGTATAATTCATTCCATCTAAAGAAACAGAGATTTTTCCATTACAATAAGGATAATTTCCATCTCCTCTCCAAGCATAACTTATTGCATATGTTCCAGCATCCATAACAGATGGAAGATTAATTCTTGCATTAGCAGAATAATCAGCAGGGTACCAAAAACTAGCAACATTATTATCAATAACATTTTTTAAATAATAGCCTCTTCCAGAACAATAGTAAGCTGACTTACATTCTCCATAAGGCATTAAACTAGTAATAGTTGTTCCACTTGGCAAAGGAGAAAATAAAATTTCTTTCATTGAGTAATTATAAAATAAAACTCCCGCAAAAAGAATTATTGCAATTATAATTGAAAAAACAATTATATTTTCTCTCCCCTTTTTCATAACTAGAACAGGGAAAAAGAGTTCTTAAATATTCTCGCTAAAAAAGAAATTGCAAATTATCCAGTCTTTTAAATTTATTTTTTCTTGAAAACAAAATATCTTTCTCCACCCAATTCAAAATTTTCTAACAAATTAAACTCTTCCCTGACAAAATTCTCAAACCAATATCTTTTAACTTTGAAATTTTTTTTTGAAATTAAACTTCTAGTGGCAAAACTAACAACAATTTTTTCAACTCCATTCAAATTAATAATTTCTTTCAACAATTTTTTAGAATAATTTCTTTCCAGCATTTCCAAAGAATCAACAACTTTAAACAAAAAAATTATTTTTTTTCCCTTAGTTTTTTTAATTATTTCTTTAACTTTTTCCAATTCAAATAAACTTAAATGAATTGCCTTCCCATTTAATTTGTTATAAGTAAAATAATAATTCGTCAAATCAACAAATTGCCCAATGCTCTCTCCCCCAATATATTTTATTTTGTAAGGAAAAAAATCATAACTCAAACCATTAACTCCAGCACCCAAATCAACAATAGAAATTTGATTTCCATCAACATCCTTAAAAATTCTATCATATAATTCTCTATAAAACTCAAATCTCTCTCTCGTAGAAATATGTTTTTTAAGAATTTCTTCATTTGATTTCTTATCGAGAATTTTTTTATTCAATAGTTTTTCAGAAGAGAAAGCTCCAAAAACTTTATGCAATAATTCTCGCGTTAATCTTACTTTTTCTTCTGTGCTTGTTTGCCTTTTTTCAAAATGATTAAAAGCAATCTCGACATCTTTTTGAGAAAGGCGCGAAAATTCTTTTTTCTTCACAATTTGTTCATAGATTTCACTATTCATAATATTATTAAAACAAGATACCCTTAATAAATTAACTAAAAAAATCAAAAAATCTTAAGTGATTTAAGCGCTTTGCTGTTGAATTATATAAGAATCAATTTTCTTAAAAATTTTATCAATCCTTGGAATCAAAGAATTTTTTAACCAATCAGAATAATTATCAAAACCTATTTTTCCAGGAAAACCTATAACCTCTCCACTAATCATCGAGGAGGATGTGAGTTTATATAATTCAAGTTCCTTTAATTGTTTGTTTAAAAATTCAATCGAATTCTTAATCCTAGAATGTAATTTTTGATATTTCTCGACATCTTCTCCATACTCACTCCAATAAGCAAGCGAACCTCCATCTTGTTCTCTTTCTCTTGTGAAATGTGCATGCATAATACTTTCTTCTAATGTTTCAATTTCCCTAAATGAATTTGTTATATCATTAATAGCAATTGTTAACTCATCTTCTAATTTTCTTCTTTTGACATCATAATGTTTACTAATTTTTCTATCAGTTGCTTTTTTATCTTTCAACATTTTAAAAAGTTCGCCAGGGTTTCCAATATTTCTCTGTCTTAGAAATTTATCCGCTTCTTCATCTCCAATTAAAAGATTGAAACCTTCCATTTTTGGTTCTCTTGAATAAGAAAGATGAACAGAAAAATTTTGTGGAATTTCTTTATTTGTCTTAAAAATTTCAGGATTTGCTATAAGAATCTTTCCAGAGCCAATTTTTTCTAAATCAGATATATCAAAATGAAAATCATCTTGAAAATCTACAAATCCCTCGAGTTTTCTATCAACCGGAATAAAATATTGCCCAAAGACAAAATAACTTATTTTTGGATATTCTGCACTATTTCCCATATCTTGTTCTAATATTATTTCCTTATCCATTGATTCTTCTCTCATTTCTCCGTCGATTATTCCAGTTTCATAATAATAATAATCTTCACTTGGCTCACTGCCCCTAAATCCTCCAATAAACTTTCCTGGAACTCTAAAATCTCTTAAGCAAAAAATAATTTTCCCCTGATTTTTTCTAACCTCTTTAGTAAGTTTACAAACTTCCTTCCGATAAATTGATTTTTCTAGATTATTCATTTACAAATAAAAAATAAAAGATTTATAAGAATTTAGATATTAGAATATATATGCCAATTAACACCTATCCACAATATTATTAAAACAAGATACCATTAATAAATTAATATGAAAAAAACTTCGGTTTTCCATATCTATTCAACGACAAACCAAGGAAAAATTAATGTCGTTGACTATAACTAAAATGGCGTCAACAAATCAATCTCCCTTCTACAAAAAAGCAGAACTTATGTTTTTACAATCTAAAACAAATGAAGAAAAATTAAAATGGCTTGAGGAAATGATGAGAGAATGCCCCAAGCATAAATCTTCTGAAAAAATGCTTGCAAATTTAAAAACGAGATATATAAAATTAAAAGAAAAAATAGAATCACAGAAAAAATCGGGCAAATCAAAAAGATCTGGAATAAAAAAAGAAGATATGCAAGTAATCGTCGTTGGAAAAACAAATTCCGGAAAATCCTCCTTGCTAAAAAGTTTAACAAATACCTTTCCCGAAATAGCAGATTATAATTTCACAACAAAATTTCCCATCGTAGGTATGTCCAAAATTTCAGAAACACAAGTTCAAATTATAGAAAATCCGGCAATAAATTCAGAATTTTATGATAAGGGTTTAACAAATAGTGCCGATACTATTTTGATTTTAATTAATTCATTAAAAGAAATAGAAGAGATAAATCCATTATTGGAAAAATCCTCAGCGAAAAAAATAATTGTATTCAACAAGTCAGATAAATTCAATCTAGATGAGATAAGAAAGATAGAAGCCACATTAAAAAGTAAAAAATATAATTTCGCAATTATCTCAACGAAAACCAGAGAAAATATCGAAGAATTAAAAGAAAAAATATTTCAAAGTTTTGATAAAATTAGAGTTTATACTAAAGAACCGGGAAAAGAAAAATCTCCAAAACCCATAATTCTCCTTCCAGAAAGTACCATCGAAAATGTTGCCGAAAAAATATTAAAAGGTTTTTCTAAAAATGTAAAAGAAACAAAAATTTGGGGCCCTTCTTCAAAATTCGCAGGACAAAAGGTTGGTTTAAAACACAAATTAAGAGATTTAGATGTAGTGGAATTTAAGACGAGATAATCTATTCCATATTTTTAATCATTTTTTTCAATTCAACAATATTTTTTTTAGAAAAGTGTTTTCTTACTGGCTCTAAAATTTCTATCAGCGATTCTGCAACGGCATTTTTCAAATCCAGTGGATGAAGTCCTTTTTCATATGCTTTTTCCAATTCAGAATAATTTTTAAATGTCAAATCCCCGCCGTATTTTTTGTCCCTATCTATTTCTAACCTTCCCCGTCTTGGAAAAATTATATACTGGCAAATCTGAAGAATTGGATTTTCTTTTATTTGTCTTTCTGGACAAAATGCGTTTTTGATTTTCTTTCTTATTTCTTCGGGCTCCTCGTCAATCATGATTCTTGAATTTGGAATGCTCGATGACATTTTCCCCCCCGTCAAACCAACCATATCTTCGTGATGAATTGCAATAGGAGCCTTCCATTCTAAAGATGGAAGATTTTCACGGGCAAGCATATGAATTTTTCTTTGAGGCATATCTCCAAAAGCTATATCTGCCTTAAGATATTTAACATCCATTACTTGCATTAATGGGTAAATCATATTTGAAACTGTTGGATCTTTTTCTTCTCTTGCGATAATTGACATTGCCCTATTCGCTCTGCTTCCAGAAATTTTCAGAGACATTTGTAAAACATCTAAAAAATATTCGTGCCCTAACTGAAAATCACTGCCCAAAATATAATCTGCTTTTTTCATATCGACACCGAGAGCAGAAAATCCTTCCTTGTACAACTCTGCTATATGCTCTATCTTAGCTAGACTTCCTTTTTTATTTAAAAACGCATGCAAATCCGCGCATAATAATTTTAATTTTAGTCCAGCTTTTTGAAAATCAATATGTTTGTTGATTCCAATCATAGTTCCGATATGCAAACCCGTTCCAGAGGGTTCAAACCCATGATAAACAACAATCTCTTTTTTCTCCTTCAGCAATTTTCTCAATTCCTCTTCCCCAATTATCTCTTCCACATTTCTTTTTATCAATTCTAACCTTTTCCCAACACCCATTTCTTTAGCCATGAACAAAAATAGTTTTTTAATTACTTAAAGTTTTCTCTCACCTATATACTCAACTTTTTAAATCCAATTCCATTGTAAACTAAATGAAAAAGGTGGTGATTGGATACATATTAAGCGGGCGTGGCCTTGGCGAAGATGAACTTATTTGCCTCAGATTCGCGAAAAAAAATAATATTGAATTGGTTCTGTTTAACATCTCCGAAGAAATTGACGAAGAAAAAATCAAACAAAAGATAAAAAAATGCGACATTATCTACAACGCAACTGCTGAAGATTTTGCAATTGAATTTGAAAAAACAATAGAAGAATTAGGGAAAAAAGTAATTGATTCTTCAAAAGCATATTATTATAGCGAAGATAAATGGATGTTTTTTCTAAAATGCAAGGAACATAAAATACCAACGCCAGAAACAATTTTATTGTTGGAGGATATTACAACAGCAAAAAAAGAATTGGAAAAATTCAACAGATGGCCGGTTGTTTTGAAACGAATTTATGGCTGCATGGGGGAATTTGTTGAAAAAGCAGATAACCTAAGAGAAAGTGAAAAAATAATAAAAAAATTCTGGAAAAAAGGAAACGAAAGATTGCCCATCATCGCACAGGAATTAATAAAATCTCCAAGTTACAGAGTAACAATAATCGGAAATAAAATTTTACAAACCGCGGTGAAAGAAAACAGGGGTTGGAAAGCGACGGGAGTTTATGAAAAAAGATTCAAAAAATTTAAGATAGATAAAGAATTAGAAAAATTAATAATGAAAATCTCCAAAGTTATGGGGATAAAAGTTTGTGGAATAGATTTTCTGAAAAAAGATGGAAAATGGTTTGTTCTCGAGGTAAATTCTTCTCCGGGATTTGATTTTTTTAATACAGAAAGAAAAAAATTAAATGAGGAATTATTAAAATTCTTAAAAAAAGAAGCAATATCTAATCATAGATAGCGTGAAGTCTTTTTATCTTATTGATATTGATTTTTGCCGTTATCAGCCCCTCTTTCCCGATAATCTTGTTCAAAATCTTCGTCGGAGAAGCAATAGCAGAATAAGAAATTTGATATTTGGTTTCCATTACTGGATTGCACAATGCAACAAAAAATAAATTTTCATAAGCCCTCGCTTTTAACAAAGATTCTAAAATTTCCATTTCTCTCTGTTCGTATTTCTCATCGTGAGCTGCAGCGTCATACCACCACTGAGCAGGACAAAAAACTATTTCGGCTCCATCTTCTTTCATTTTTTTAAATAATTTAGGAAAAGTTAAATCCCAGCAAATTGCTATCCCTATTTTTGCAAAATCCGTCTTGAAAACCATGGGTTTAATTCCTGGACTAATATTTCCACTATCTCCATACAAATGTATTTTTTTATAATTCCCAATAATTTTCCCTTTTCTATTTATCAGCAATGCAGAATTATAAGATTTATTTTTTATAGTTATATCCTCGGTGATTATACACCAGATAGAATTTTTTTTGCACTCGCTCGCAATCTCCTGAATAAAATTATGTTTTAAATGAAGAGTCTTTGTTTTATGCACGCAAGACTCCGGAAAGCAAACAATATCTGCATTTTTCTTTTTAGCCAAACGAATATATTTTTTTATTTTCTCAACATTGTTGCTTTTGGAAATATCAAAATATCTTATTTGAGCCAGAGCAATTATAGGATTTCTATTTTTTTTCACCATCTTAAAAATTTCTGTGTCTTTCAAAAAAGAAAACAAAAAGAACTTTAAATATTTAGAGGTTAAGAGATAAATGTTATTGGAAATGGCTCTCGCTCTTCTCTTCGGCATCCTCGCCGGAACTTTCACGGGCATCTCTCCCGGCATCC
>JBAZOZ010000013.1:0-25320 GCA_041648455.1 Candidatus Pacearchaeota archaeon
TTTACACTGTTCAATATTATTTCCATTGCATCTTTTTGTTCCTGAAATGCAAGTCAGTATTGGTTTGCACGCATTAGTATTTAAATCACATCCAATCTCTCCACATTCCCGTTGTTTTATCCCTTCAGTATTAACAAAACAACTTCCAGAACTACATCCTTTGTTTACATAATTTCTCCAAACATCATTATCATAACAATAATTATCACCACCATATCCAGAATTTCCACAATCTTGTTTTAATTTATTTGAATCTGAATTAGAACAATAAGATTGAGCAGTTCCGGGATAATTACACGTATAAGTTTTCCAAGGTTGATATAAATTATTGTTGGAACAAAAAGTAGTTCCAGTCCAACCACTATTTCCACAATCTGAATCACTTGAACACGCTACCGTTACACATTCTCCATTCAAACATCCAAATTGACAATCGCTAACTTTTACTTCTTCTAAACTCGTGCCGTCAAAACAATTCATTCCCTGACATCCTCTATCATGACAAGTTCTAGAATGATAAACATTTCCACTTTTGCAATAATTATTTCCCCAAGCATCACAAGAATCTACTCCACATTCATTTTGTTTTATTTTTTCAGCATTCAGAAAACAACTGCTTCCACTGCATCCTCTGTTCAAATAATCTTTATAGACATCACTATCATAACAATAATTGCTTCCAGTGTATCCAGAATTTCCACACTCTTCCCTTTTCTCTTCTCTATTGTTGCAAGTATCATACCAATAAACATCATTATCAAGACAAGAATATCTATAGTGGCTTTGTGGAATTTTTATACTAACATCCGACGAAGCAGAGGACATTTTAGCCACCTTATTTTGAGAATCGTAAATCTTCACATAAAATTCTCCTTCCGAACCAATATCCTCTTCAATACTTGGTGTCAAATCAACACTTCTAAAAGTCCCTTCAAAATCAAAATGAGTGCAAATACCACTGCTATCGGAATAAGATTTACTTGTTCCACAAACAGTATTATCATCACCCACCGGATCGTCGGGATTTGGCCACACATCATATTCCATTAAATCAACACACCAAGAAACAATAATATGACCATAAAGAATACAATCATAAATCTCGCCAGCATCAGGAAAAAAATGTCCTACCCCGCTTGCCTTAATATCCATCTTTTGATTCTCACAAATTGAAGAAGGCAAAGCTGGATTAAATCGAATATAATAATCAGAAGAAGAAAGCAAATATTCTTCTCCATCCCTCAAAACATATTTTTGTCCATTTTTTTCAATAATTTGATCTTTTTCTGAATTTATATTTACAAAATTTTTAGAAGAAACATCATCACTTTTCAAACTTTCAACATCAAAATTATTTTTAACATTATTTAGATTACTTCCAACAACATTTTCCGTCGATGATTGGAAATTAGAATTCAATCCTCTATTCAAGGAAGAATTATCATTTACTTTTGCATCGGTGAAAGAAGAATCAAAGTTAAGAACATTTACAGCAGAAATAAATGCAAGTAACAAAATAAAAGTTATAAGAAAAAGGGGTGTTTTCCAAAAAAAGAATCCTTCACTAATTTTTAATGCCCGAACTCCTTTCATATACAATATAATAAAAAAGAGCTTATATATTTTTTCAAGCAATCATCAAAATATTTCCATCTTTATCTATACTCAACGACTTTAATTCTTCCTCGGTTTGTCGTTGAGTATTTAGGGAAAGATTTACGTCTTTCACTATAATTCTATAAAATAATTTACTTTTCCTAATTTATAATCCGAACACTGATTTTTCGACAAATCATCCAAAGCAACTCGAGGAACATGCACAATATCTACAGCAAAATCCCCGCAAATTCCCAAACATTCCGACGACAAATCCAGATTTTTATTTTCATTGTATAATAAATTGGCACAATTAATTGCATCTTGCTGTTCCTTAACATAATCCGGAATTAAAGAAGGATTTCCGTGTTTAACATAAACTCCTCTAGAATCTTTTATCCAAGAATCCTCTCCTTGCAAATCAAATCCAACTCTAAAAATTACAAAAAACAAAATTAAAAAAACAAGTGCGATTAAAACTAAAAATCTTTTTTTCATATTAAATCAACCACCCAATAATATTTATATTCTGCTGTTTTTTGTCTTATGATATTAATTAAAAAGATAATTAAAAAAATTGCAAAGAATACAAAAAAATAAAAAAAATAAAAAAATAAGTTAAGGCCTTATTCTGTTTTGGTAATGCTAAATTCAATATTTTTGTCGTCTTCCAAACTGCCAACCTTCACATTATATCCTTCAATCTCTACTTCATGATTTTCCTTGATCTTTGTAGTGCTAACTTTATCTCCTTTAACTGATTCTACATAAAGAATTTTATTTCCAGTAGGAAAGATGTACAAGAATTTTTCATCCTCTATCTTAACTGCTTTTACATAAACTTCATCTGAAGATTCAGTCTTCCCAGTTATTTCCTCGTTAATTGAAATGACTTCATTAATTGCTGTTTTTTCTTTAACTTCTTCATATTTAGGAACAACAATATTTTTAATATCGTCTCCTTGATTTGAAGTTGCAGTCAAAGTTCCGACATTCTGTCCATTCGAATTCTGAAGATTGCCTTTCAAAAGAGTGAAGTCTCCAAATTTCAGAATCTTTCCTGCAAAGCTGTAGACTTCTTGATTAGAATCCACGTCAAAGAAATGAAGCTTGACAGAATTTCCAGTGTTAGTTCCTTCAACTCTGAAAGAATTTTTGCCTATTCTTGCCTTTCCTTCTAGACTATTATCTTTATTCAAGATTTTTAAATCTAAATCTTTCCCATCTGTTTCATCTGCATTAAGAAAAAATCCTTTTCCAATAAAGAATGAAACATCACTCACTTCTATTCCATCATCTCCGTAAGGGATTCCTTCAATTCCAGTTGGTTCAGTAGTTGTCACATTATTTTCAGGATTACTGAAAACAACTATTTTTCCTTCTACTTCAGCACTAGAATCTTGACCTTTTACAATAACATAGAAATAACTTGTTCCAGCATTTTTAGTTGCGACACTTAAAGGAAAACTTACAGACTGGCCTGCATCAACACTTACAGCATATCCTTCGTAAGTTTCTGTGGCACCGGCTACAGCAATTTTTCCATTAACGCCCTCATTTCCCTTAAAACTAATTTTATATTGGTATATCTGATTGCCAGCACATTTCTCATTGCTTGCATCTCCAACAGCACACTTTGCTTGTGGATGCAAATCATAAAGAACAATTTTATACTCTGCTATTCCATCTTTAGCAACATTACTTTCTGGAATCAAAACAAGTTTTACAAAATTTTCAGCCTGAATTTCAGTATCTCCCAAATATTGAGGATCATTATTAACATTTTTGTTCTTATTAATTAATCCATTAGTCTGACCATATTCACCTGAAGTTGAAGCAATGGTTTGAGCCAAAACACCAAATGCAAGTAAAACAATCAAACCAAGCGATATTATCGCTAATACTCTTGATTTTTGATTTTCCATTATATATTTATTTTTTACCATTTGTATAACCTCCCGGCTTTTCCTTAATCACCTTAAAACTCTCTAGAAAAATAAGTATATATTTTATTGCTTGGAACTAACTGGAACCATTATTTCAATCTAATAATCTTATTTTTTCCCTCACCCTCACGAACAATTAATCTCTTCTTTTCCAGATTAAAAATATAGCGAGAAAAACTTGCCTTCGGCAATTCCAATTTCTTTCGCAACTCCTTCTGTCTCATTTCACTTTTCATCAAACATTCTAATATCTTTTTCTCATTATCATTAATATATGGAAAAAATTCTTTCAGTTTCTTTTTTCCCCGATTCAAAAAAATAAAAATTAAATATGCAATAACTAAAAAAATCAAACAAAAAAACAACCAGAAATAAATAAAAGAATTATCATTTATCTTCCTCAATTCATATTTAACAGAAAAATCTAGATTTTTATTTTTATCAATAAGGATTATAATATGATTATCAATATAGATCACATTATCAATCTCACTATCAACTGACTTAATTGATTCCAATTCTTTTGGCAAGTGAATATCTAAAAGTATATTATTATAGTTCGAACCATTCAAATAAAAAGTCCACACGCCATTCTCCTTCATAGTAAGATATTCTGTCTCACCATTCAACACATTGTTATTAAAGTTAATTCCCAAGACACCAATATCTATGTCACTTTGCGCATCAAAACTAACCTCCCCAGTTTTTGAAATATAAATATCTCCAGAAATATAGCTTGCAGAGACGAATTGAATCAAAAAAACAAACAAAATAAAACTAATAAATAGCAAGCTCTTTTTCATGATACCTATAAATAAAAATACTATTTAAAGCTCTCGATAGGTTCAAACTCAATTCTCTTATTAAACTCTCCAGCAAAATTCTCCAGCATTTTTTCTTTCACAATTTCTTTATTCTTGCACCATTCAGAATGTCCAAGCACCCAACCCAATTTCACCAACGCTGTTTCGGAAAGCATATCTTCCAAATAAATTACTCCTGTTTTTAAAATTTCTCTTCCATTCGAATAAACTAATGGATCAACTCTCCCAAAAATACACTGGCTCGTTCCCACAATAATCAATCCCTTGTCCTGAACCTCTTTTAATTTTTTTGTCCAGCCGTTTCTTGCTCGCATTGTCGGAGCATGTCCTAATCCAGAAAGTTCTAAAACAATTCCCTTATATTTATTTTTCAAATAATAATCTAAGATTTCTGGATTCATTCCAGGAAATATTTTAATCAAAGCAACTTTTTCCTCAAACTTTGTATCTGCTTTAATCTTGTGTGCGCTTCTAATTTTATGCTCTCTCAAAAGCTCTATTCTATCCAAGAATATTTTTGCATAAGGTTTGTCATTAACAACTTTGAAAGCATCTCTTCTCGAACTATGCAATTTTCTAACTTTCGTTCCAGGCATTGCATAGCAAAAATCATCGTCGCTGTTCGCATGTCCAACAATCATTACTTCAGCAATATCAGAAATTGCAGCCAAAGCAGAACAAGATAAATTTAAATTCGCGTCGCTTGAAGCTCTATCAACACTTCTCTGGCTGTATGTTAAAACAACCGGCTTGTTTAAATCTCTCAAAAAGAAAGACAATGCAGCAGAAGTGTAATGCAAAAAATCAGTTCCGTGCGTGATTATAATTCCTTTAATATTTGAATCATTCAAAAGTTTTTCAGCCGTCTTCGCAATTTTCTGCCAATCTTTATAATCCATGTCCTCGCTTGCTTTCATAAAAGGAATTTCAATCTTGACAACATTAACTTTTTCAAACAGCGAAGGATAAAACTTAAACAGCATCTCGGGAGAAGTTAGCCAATCAACTCCGCCTTTTCGGGGATTAAGTCGCGCGGCAATTGTCCCGCCAGTAATTATCATTGCAACATTAGGTTTGTCTGTTTGTTTTTTTATTTCAACTTTCTCTTCAACTTCTTTTCCTTTTCTCAAAACTTTTATTTTTAAGATATCCTTTTTGCTAAATCCAATATTATAACCATTTCCAAGTTTAAGAATAACAATTCCTTTTTCATCTTCGGGGCTTTCCAAAAGAGTTCCTTCATAAATAATTCTTGTAAGATGAACTTCAACTAAATCTCCGGGCTTAAGAGTTGATGGGGTTTTCATGATTAGAAAAAAGAATGAGACTATAAAAATTTAATTAAATCCGGGTAGGAAGATATTTCCCTAACAACCAACGAGTAACTGGATTATCTCCAGTAGCAAAACTATAATGATAAGATGTTCCATTGTTCTCTATTGTAAATTCTTGGGTTAATACAATATCAAATTGATCATCAAACCATCCAATTTCATGATCCTCAATTCTAAAAAGATTACAAGAATTACAAGTATCAATTGTAACTGGGGTAGATAAATTATTAATTAATTGTTCATAAATATTTTTTCCTTGAGTAATGTCTGTAAGAGAAACAAAAATACCCTTATTACTCTGTGTATCTTGGTATTGTAAACGAACCCCTTCTGTACAAACTCTTCCGATAATTCCTTGTGGAACATCTGGACTATCTTCAATATTACGACAATACTCTGATATATTATCTTGACCTAATAATCTGTAACCAGATATTTCTTGTGGATATCCAGGTGATTCTTCACCACCAGAACTACTTCCACCCAAAAAATTAATCAAACACTGGTTATATTCTGTACTGCTGATTGGATTGAATACCTTACATAAAATATTGAAGAAAAGAGTTTTTAATCTTCCTGCTTCATTTATCATATCTTGTATTTCATAACACTCTCCACTTGAACAAACATTACTTGTGCATTCATAATTATTCTGGCACGTCGCCCAATTTCCAGAAGAGTCTTTTGATTTTTGTTCTCTCAACTCTCCATCCATTTCACAATATAAATTATAAGTTCCTGGATCATTCCGATATAGTGTTACTTGTTTTCTAAATCCATATGGAATACATGTTCCTTCTAATTGACAACCCGCACACTCTCCAGGATTACACTGAACTTCTTCTGTATATCTTCTGGTTTCACATTCAAAATCCTGACACTCTTTAGTTTGCACTCCGCTCCTCGGACAAATTGCTGGACGTGTTTGACAATAATAACGTGGTGTACATGTTGGTTTTCTTAAACAAAAAGAAACTCTTTTTATTCCTCCAGCATAATCTTGTGTATTTATTTCATTAATTGTAATAATAGTTCCATCACTTAATGTATGTGAATCGCCTCTAGCTAATGCCCTTGTTATCTCACTATTAACATTTAACTTAACTGAGCCAACTCCAATAAAATTAATAGAAACATCATAGGTAGTTCCATCACTATCAGTAGCAACTATAGTTACAGTTTCACCCTCGTACAATACCCTACATCCAGATTCTTGAACCATACAAGCACCATTTGAACATCCATTCTGACAAAGAGTAGTTATTGAACACCCATCATTTTGAAAACTAAAACCTGCAGAACCACCACGAGGACTAGGAATATTACAAAGTTCCTCATAACCATTTGCGGAACTAACAACATTTCCACAAATAGACGAGTTCCACTCTAAATTACAACGCGTAGCATCAACAGAACAAGACCCTCCTAAAGCACTTACACACGCTCCATTTGAACATCCATTGGAACAATTAAATGAAGTATGCCTACCTCTCCCACTTTCACAAGAACCTTCAGAAAGAAAAGGTGCATTAGGATACTCATTAAAATTAGAATCCACACAAGCATCGCTCCTTCCATTTATCCATTCTCCATTATCATAAACATTTCCCTTCACATAATAATTCAATCCTCCGTCGCTGTCAGTGCATGTTGCATTTTGTTGAGTTTGATTAACAACACAAACTCCATTTGAACAAATTTTTCCTTCACCACAAGCAACACCATTTCCATTCCCTTGCTTCCATCCTCCCATCCATTCTTGTTTTGTTGCATTCCAAGGATAATTTGGATAAGCATAATAATTTCCAACTACCCTGCATGAAGTATTAACCCTTATAGTATCTCTACTTACCCCGTCGTGAACATACATTTGCCCATTGTAACATAAAAATCTATTCCATTGATCTCCTACAGCAATCGCATTTGAATTAACAACAGATTTATTGAAACAACATGCTTGTCCTGTTACAGGAGTTGGAGAAGAATAAAGAGGATGCGACTGACAAAATGCTAAATTTAAATTACTTGTACTATCAGGACTAAAATAAACTTTTTTTCCAAAGGCCTTTTTAAAAAAATCACCAAAAGAATTTGCAGAAGCAAAAGAAATTGAGAAGATAAAAACTATTAACAAAACAATAAAAAATACCTCAACCCCTTTTTTCATATTTAATTTTTCCTAAACTTAAGAGACAGAAAATTTTCCTAATTTTCTGTATATTCAAAATCCTTAATATATTCTGCGCGTAGGCGCAGTTGGATTTTGAATTCTCTTTATATTTGAACTAAGAAAACCCCATTTAAAAATATTGTGTTTTTTTTTAGAATATTGAGTCAATATTTTCGCAAATATCCGTCGTAAATATTAAAAAAAGAACTATTTAAATTAATAATTAAGAAAATTCCATCTCCATAAATCTTAAGTATTATACTTCCTTATTAAAAACATGGAAGAAATAACAAAAATAAATTATACATTCAATTATGACGGAAGAACTGAAAGAAGTTTTGATAATGCTTACAAGGGATTGATAAAAGTCTTATTAGAAGATTACAATTCACAAATTCATTTAGAAATAGAATTCTCGATGAGAACAGCATTATCAGAAGAACAAAGAACCAAAATAGATAAGACGCTTGTTGAATATAAAAGAGAACCTATTTTCCAGAAAGAATAAAAATATTAATATAAAATAGAAACAAAAATTAATAAACATTCTTTTCTTATTCCAATAATGACTAAAGTAAAAATTGGGTTAGAAATTCATGGGTACATTGATACAAATGAAAAACTTTTCTGCAGATGCAAATCAATACATGGAAGCAAATTTGCAAAACCTAACACAAATATTTGTCCAATTTGCACCGGGCAACCAGGAAGCAAACCAATGCTCCCAAATTCCTCAGCAATTGAAAAAGCAATTCAAATTGCATTATTATTAAATTGTAAAAAAATTGGGGGTGCAACTTTCGTCGGAAGCAAAGATATGATTAAGGGTTCTCACGCGACTTTCGTCGGAGGCATTTCTGAAAGTCGCCGTTCAGCAATTCGAGGAGAGAGCACGAGAGAAACAACGGGTTCTCTCGTTTGGCAAAGAAAACACTATTCATGGCCAGATTTACCAAAAGGATTTCAAAATACAATTTCAGGCCCTTATGCAACTCCCGTCGGTATTAATGGAAAATTCCAAGAAATAAAAATTACTGAATGTCATTTGGAAGAAGACCCGGCAGCATGGAATCCAGAAACCGGAGAAATAGATTACAACAGAAGCGGAAGTCCTTTAATTGAAATTGTGACAGAACCAGATTTCTCCTCTTCCGAACAAGTCCTTGAATGGCTCAAACAATTAATAACAACCTTGGGATATATCAAGGCGATTGACAAAAATGCAGGAATAAAAGCAGACGTAAATGTTTCTCTTCCAGAAAAAAAAGGAGCGAGAGTTGAAATAAAAAATGTGAACTCTTTAACAAATATAAAAAATGCAATTGAAGCAGAAGTTGCAAGACAAAATAAAGAAGGCATAGCAAAAAGTCAAGAAACGCGAAGATATGACGACAAAAAAAACACGACAACTCTGATGAGATTAAAAGAAAATGCAGAAGATTATAGATTTATTTCAGACCCGGATTTGCCGATGATAAAAATTGAAAAACAAAGAATAACTAAATTAAAATCCAAGCTTCCAGAAACGCCCCAGCAAAAACTTTCAAAGCTAATCAAACAACATAAGATTCCAGAAAAGTCAGCAGAAATTCTTACAAAAAATATTGATATAATAGAATTCTTCGAAAAAATAATTGAAAAAGTAAATCCAAAACTAGCAACAAGATGGGTTACAGAAGAACTTCTCTCTGTTTTGAATTATAACAAAAAAGCCCTTGACGAAATTAAAATAGAAACCAACCATTTTATTGAACTCCTTGAAATGATTGAGAAAAAAATCTTAACAGAACTAAAAGCGAAAGAAATCTTGAGAAGCTGGAAAGAAAAATCTTCTTCACCAAAAAATTTAGCAAAACAGCATAGCCAAATTTCAGATAAAACTGAAATTGAAAAACTAGCAAAAAAAGTTATAAAAGAAAATTCAAAAGCAGTTCAAGATTACAAAGCAGGAAAAAAAGAATCTCTAAATTTTCTCGTAGGCCAAGTTATGAAATTATCGAATAAACGTGCAGATTACAAGACCGCGAAGGAAATTTTAGAGAATTTGTTGGATTAATGCATTAACCAAAAAGCTTAAAAATTAACCTTTACTATAATTAATTAATGGAAGAGTTATTAGAGAATATACAAGAGTTCATAGAATCTGGAGAAGAAAATCTAAGAAAACAAAGATTTAATGCTGCAGTTTCAGATTTCTTCAAGGCAATTGTGATTATTTGCGATTATTTAATCTATAAGGAAATAAAAATTATTCCAAAAAACCACAATGAAAGATTTTCTATTTTAGAGAAATATTTCAGAGATACTTACAAAAAAGTTGCTGAATTATTTCAAATATACATTAAATCTTATAATTCTCGTTCAACAAAAGAAGAAGCTCAAATTCTTAAAAAATATGCTTATGAAATTAAACAAAATATCACAAATAAAAAACAAACTTAAGAATTATTTGAAAAACAAAGAAATCTTAGACATAATTGTATTTGGATCAACAATAAAGGGTAAATCTTTACCAAGAGATATAGATATAGCAATTATAACAGAAAAAGATATTAGTATCCCTATCCCAGAATTCCATGTAAGTATTATAAAACCAAAAGATTTTTTTGTAAATATTCCCTCGCTTATTAACACATTACTAAG
Source organism: Candidatus Pacearchaeota archaeon (assembly GCA_041648455.1). Classification (GTDB taxonomy): domain Archaea; phylum Nanobdellota; class Nanobdellia; order Pacearchaeales; family GW2011-AR1; genus JBAZOZ01. Next base: position 10,514 of record JBAZOZ010000013.1, read on the forward strand.
GGAGGGTTACAGTCTTAAACATGACAAATATCTTGCCGAGACCTATAAGTTTTCAAATAAGGTTCTATTCACGTATCAATTAACTAATTTAAATTCATCTCGAAAAGTAAAAATAGTTAATTTCTTGCGGGGAAAAAACAATCAAACAGGTTTAGTAAAACAAAACCAAGGAGAATGGTTGGCAAACCAAGTATTTGTTGTTCCAATTGAAACAGATTACCTATTTGAACAATTCTTTCTTAATCTCAGAGTTAAATATCAAAAATCATTTATATTAATACATTAATGAAAATGAAAAAGACAAACAAATCAAGTAAATTATTAATTAAAAGAAATCTCATATCTAAATTCAATAAATCAGGAATAGATAGATTAAATCCAGACGCCATTAATTCAATAGAATCACATATCCAGAAATATATAGATAAATTATCAAGAATATTAAAATATGAATTGACAATCAATGCAAGAAAAACACTTAAAAAAGAAGACGTCAAAAAGGCGATAGAAAAATTAGATTCTCAATACAAAGAGGAATTTGAAATTTGAATGAAAAAAAATATTTCTAACAAGAAGATAATTTACAAGACAGCGAGGGAGATTTTGGAGAGAGAATTGAAATAAAGATAATTAATTGTTTAATTTATATCAATAAACAAGTACATCAAAACCTGCACTGCACGTCCCTGCTGGACTTGAACAAGTTAACCATGTTTTCCTGAAACAACTACCATCATTTAAATATGAACATACCCCTAATTTCTCACTAATCGTTATCCATTGTCCATTAACTTTAAATTGATTAGAACTTCCTGCAACATTAATTCCTTCGACAAGATATTGTCGTTGCCCCCAAGAAACAGTAGTGTTAAAATCATTGCTTATATTACCTGAAAGAATAGCTAATGGATTCATACAAGCACCATATGTACAAAAATATCCAGAAGGACAAGTATAATTCACACTAATAGTACTATTACCCTGACAAATCGCTTCAGAAAGAGTAGAATTATTTATACAATTATCCTCTCTTGAAGAGAAATAATTTCCATTTACATAAAGAATGGTAGTAGTAGCATTGTAAATATTTGCTCCATCAGGATCTACACAATTATATATTGGTTGTTGGCACGCCCCATTAATACAAAGACCATACATAGAACATAATTGATACCTAGATGTTACAGTACTATTAGCACAAAAATATTCTATAAGGGTATTATTGGAGTAACAGCTATCGGTATTAGAAACAGAAGCATTATTAATATTTCCTTTAACATAATAATTCAATCCCCCGTCACCGTCTACACAAGTTGAATTTGTTTGTGTCTGGTTTGTTCCAGAAGATTGAAGAGAATTATAGACATACAAATTTCCAATTTCAGTAGCAGTCAGTGCCTTATTAAAAATCTTAAACTCATCGACACTTCCAGTTAATGCAAAATTATTAACAACTTGTCCTAATGTATTATATCCATTTCCAATAATCAAATCTTTAACAGAATTAAGATTTAAGTTTAACAGATTATTCGCTCCATTAGTATTCACGAACTGCCCGTCATAATAATTATGAATTTTAAATGAAGCAGAAGTTCTTTCGATTGCATAAACAAGATGATGCCACTGTCCATTTCTCCATTCTATACATCTGCTTGCGTTGTTATTCCAGCACATAGTTCCATAAGCTTTAGTCGGGGTAACATTTCCATTTGTTATCTCTAAATATCTTCCATATAATGCTATTCCAGGACCAACATTATTATAAGCATTGGCAAATACAAATCTATTTGCTTGAGTCGAAGGAATTGTTTCTTTAACCCATAATGAAATTGTAAAATTATTATTTCCAAAATCAAAATTACTATTATCAGAAACTCTCAAATAATTATTGGCTCCATTAAATGAATAAACACCTCCATATTTTCCAGCTGTTAACGAAGGACAAGTTGTTCCTGAACAAATAGCATTATTATTCAATCCAGAAGAATCACTGGCAATTCCGTCAGATAAAGAATCATCCATTTTCAAATTCAAAAAAACATTGTCAGAAGGAGAAAACAAAACTCCTTCCATCGAATAATTATAAATTAAAACCCCGACGAGAACCACAACAGCTACCACCACAGCAACAGCAACCAGTTTTTTCCTCACACCCTTTTTCATCTTGAATTTTTCCTAAATTTAAGAGATAGAAATTTTTCCTAAACTTCAATCTCGTTAGAGTTGAAGGAATAAGAATTTTCTTAATTCCTATAATTTCTATATATTCAAAACCTTCAAATCTTCTTGATTTGAATGGGACAGAAAACTTTTATTTTCTGTATCCTTAATTTATTCTGCGCGAAGACGCAGTTTGGATTTTGAATCATCTTTTTATAATTACACTTAAGAAAAATGACCTTAAAAACATTTCGTAAATTTTAGAGAGAGAGCGATAATAAGAACAATCGTTTTTATATAAGAACAAAAAACTTATAAAGATATAAACCAATAACAATTAAATGGAAGAGTTTATACAATTAAAAATCTTAAAATTCTTTTTAGAAAACCCCTATGAAGAAGTATATTTAAGAGAATTATCCAAAAAATTAAAATTAAGCCCCTCTGCAATTAAAAAATATTTGGACATGTTATTTAAAGAGAATTTAATTCTTGAAGAACGAAAAGCAAATTTAAGATATTTCAAGGCGAATCTTGACAATCTTTTTTTTAAACATTTAAAAATTGCATTTAGTATAAATCTTATTGAGAAATCTGGATTCATAAAATTATTAAAAGAAAATATTCCAAATATATCTTCGATAATATTGTTCGGTTCGATAGCAAAAGGAGAAGATAATAAAGAGAGTGACATAGATATTCTCGTAATTGGCAAAGAAAAAAAATTGAATCTAATTAAATTTGAAGAGAAAATTGGAAAAAATATTAATATCCATATATTTACTTGGAGTGAATGGAATAAAAAAGCGAAAGAAGATAGCCCATTTTATTATGAAAGTGTTATCTACGGCATTCCTTTATATGGAGAACTGCCAATAGTTAAAAAAGTTTAAATCAAGCACCAAAATGGAAATAACAAAATTAGGAAATTTTGAACTTCCATTTTGTTGGGAAAATAAAACAAAATGGAAATAAAGAATTTAGAGGATTGTTTTAAGTTCAGATTATTAAGAAAAATACCGCCGGATTTAGATAAAAGTAAAATATCATTAGAAATGGCCAAAGAAAGATTAAAAGAAGCAGAAAGTGCATTAAAATTAAAAGTATTCAAATTTGTAATTATAGAATCATATATGGCAATGTTCCATGCATCAAGAGCTTTATTATATAAAGACGGAGTTCAGGAAAAAAGTCATTTTGCCATTTATATCTATCTTAAAGAAAAATACAGCAATAAAATTCCACTGCATATTTTAAATTTTTTAAATATCCACCGAACAGAAAGACACGAAACCCTTTATGGATTAGAATACAAACCAGAAAAACAAGATTCAATAACAGCATTGGAAGATGCCAAATTGTTTGTAAATGAAATAAATAAAATATTAAAATAAAATGCAGCCCAAAACTCTTGTCATAGTTTCAATAATGATTTTAGCAGTTCCTATATTCTTAATCGTCTTTCTAAATCTTAATCCAACTTTAAGTCCTCAAAAACAAAATCTCGAAGAATGTAAAACCTTATCCTACAATGGAGAAAACAAGATAAATTTAGTTTTATTTTCTTCAAAAGAGCAGGCAGAAAAATATTCAGATTATTTATTGACAATTTCCCCATTCGACAAAAATAAAGATGCCTTCAATTTTTATTATATCGATTCCCATTCCCCCCAATGCGAACTATACAAAGGAATTGCAATTTTATGTTATTCCAAGGAGTTAATTAAAAAAGCCTCTTCTTGCCCCAACGATTATATTATTATATTAAAAGACATGGATTCAAACATTAGAAGCTCGTCTTATATGAATGTAATGTCCCTTAATTTGAATCATCTGTTATCCGTTTTCCCTCACGAATTCGGCCACGCCTTCGCAATTTTAGCAGAAGAATACACTCCAGCAGAAATTCCAAAAACCTCAAAAAACTGCCAGCCAAGTTGTGATAATTTTGAAATAAAAGACGGATGTTTTCAGGGATGTTCAAATGAAGATTATTATCGTTCAATAGAAAATGGAATTATGAGAACTCTTTATTCAAATAATTATGGAATCTTCAACGAGAAATTAATCCTAGATAAAATAACAAAAAATGCAAATTCAAAGATAACTGGTTTTGCACTGGAAAATTTAGGGGTTGACTGCACAAAAGAAAGTTATCTCTTAATTGAAGGAACTTACAACAAAGAAGAAACAAAAATATTAGATAAATCAATTGAACAAGGATGCATCGGAACGAATGGAAATGGTTTCTTTGAATATAAAATAATTATGAAAGATAATTCTATATTAGCTGAAGGGAACTTCAATCCAGAATTAATTTTTACTGACGCACAAGAACAAGACCAGGAACAAATAAACGGAGAAACATTTATCTCAGACAAACCATTTTTATTGAAAATTCCTGTAATTGAAAACTCAAAATCTCTTGAAATTAGCAAAGACAATCAAATTGTTTCAGAAATAAATTTACAAAATATAGGAAAAGAATTTTGCAAGATAAAATGATGTTTAAACAAATAAATAAATTAATGAAAAAATAAAATGATAAAAAACAATCGCGCATTATCAACAATCATAGCAAGTTTAATTTTAATACTCTTAAGCTTAACCGCAGTTTCAATTATCTGGATAACCATAAAAGGATTAACTAACAGCGTCGCACTTTCTCCAGAATTAAATTGTTTCGACATAAAAATACAGCCACCAATAACAATAAATTCTGTTTGTTATAATTCAGAAAATAAACAAATTGAAATTGAATTAAAAAGAGATTTCAATGAATTGCAGATAAATTCCATCTCAATTTTCTCTGATTCGAATTCTGAATGGCAATGCTCTTCAACTTGCGGAAATTGCATAATTCCGAATTCAGGAGAAACAAAAACCTATTTCCTCAAAGAAGAAACCCAGCCAAAAGAAATAATTTTTCAAGTTGAAAATTGCATAATTGAGACAAAAAATGTAAGAGATTGCTAATCAATACTCTTCAAGAATTCAAAATAGAAATCAAAAGGATTATAATCAAAAAAGTCCAAATCTTTTCTCTCAAATTCAACATTGCTATTAATAAAATCACACATTAAGCCAATCTCTTCCAAGGTTCTTTTATAGCCAAGTCTTTTAGCAGTTTCATTCTTTTCAATAAAATTTTCTAAAATAGGCCCATATCTATGAGTATTTTCAAATTCTAATTCATCTTGCATGAGATCAACAAGAGTAGAATGCTCCGGATTATTTAATCTCCACAAAATATTATTAATAGCATTCCTCAAATGAGTTGTCTGAATATAATAGGGAAATTTAGAATGATTATTTAATTCATGTTGCAAAGAATGTTGAATTAGCCTATTTGAAAAAATTCCTGACCACAATCATCAATTAAATTAGACACAACCGCCATGGAGCATAATAATTCTAGTTATTTAATAATATTATTATAGTTGATTATACAATTCCCATCACATTTAAAATCTCATAAATAATTCCTAACAGAAATATCAATCCAATAAAGTATAAAATAAATTTATTAAATTTAAGAGAATATTCTGGTTTTCTGTTTCCTTTTTCTTTTGCTTTCTTAATCATAAGTAAAATTAAAATTCCCGTCAATCCTCCTGAAACAACCCCCCCGATAGAAATAATCGCAATAAAAGAAGCAAAATTAAGAAAATTTAAGATAATAAAAAGAACCAATGGAACACTGACAACAAACATCCAGGATTTTCTTCCAGAAATAGAAAAATCCCAAACATACATATCCTTCAAGGCCATAGACAAAGCAATATAAGCATTGGACATTGTCAAGATTCCAAGAATTATAACCGTCACTCCCATCATCAGAGTCGCAAGTTCCGGAACAGAATTTCCATAAATACCGACGATTAAAAACATAAAAATAAGATAAATAACAAAAGGCACAGATGTCCCAATTATCAAAGATTTTCTTAATAACTTTTCTTTCCCATGCAAATATTGTTCAATTTCAGGCATAGCACTAAATCCCAAGAACGCAAATAAAATAACACCAAAAGGAAGAAAAATATTTTCTAAATTAAATCCCTTAAGATTTTCATAATCAACTTGCGGAAATTTGATAAAAGTAATAATCAGAATTAAAAAGATAATTGCCAGAGAACCATACCCTAATAATTTTCTTAAAGAACTAATTTTAAAAGAAATAATAAAAGAAAAAAGAACCCAGACAACAATTCCAATTAAAAGAGCAAAATTCAAATTTCCATAATTAAAAATGAAATTTATCGAGGTGCTTATCCCAATTAAATATGCAAGCAAGGCAAAATAAATTCCAAAAACCTGCGACGCACACATCAATTTTTTTCCTTTATCGCCTAAATATTTGTGAGCATAACCGCTAAGTTGATGATGCCCCTTCGTTCTTAAAACAATTTCTCCCAATAATAAATTTATAAAAAGAATAATTAAAAAAATAAATATTAAATAAAACAATCCAACAAAAAATCCAGATTTAGAAACAACTCCAGGAATTCCCAAAAACCCTGCCCCGACAACAGTTCCAATTAATATCGCTGCTGCAGTAAATAAAGATTTTTTGTCAGTCATACAACCTCTTTTTCATATGAGCTCGGGAGGAATTGAACACTTCAATCTCGTTAAGAGTTGAAGTTCCCGCGGAACTTGTTCTGCGTGGACCTGTAGGTTCGTGAGAACCGAAGGGTGAAATTCCTCTTATGAGCTCGGGAGGAATTGAACCCCCATCTAAAGGGTTTTTCTGAGTATGATCCTTAAATCCCACTTTACGCGATTTCCGTCGGAGGCAATTTAAAAAACTTCAAAAGTATAGTCTTTTGAAGACTTCGAATGCAATGTCTTTCGAAGTCCCGAAAAATTTCTTATTTTTCGAGTCCCAGAAAACTTCTTGTTTTCTGAGTCGCCCATCCAACACGAAAAGGAGAGACTGTGAAGGAGAACCTTGGTTCTTCTCATCCCCCATGCGGTTTCCGTCGGAGGCAGTTTAAGAAACCGCCAATCCAACACGAAAAGGAGGGATTGTGAAGGGGAACCTTGGTTCCTCTCATCCGAAACCTTTCATTCTATCCGTTAAACTACGAGCCCACTGAAAACAGAATTGTTTTTAGTTTATAAAATTTTTCAATGAATAAATAAAGAACTAAAAAACAATGAAAGATAGATTTTTATATCTGAATATATTTTAAATAAAATAAAAAAATGGAAAGACACCATAAGATAATTATCGGAAGTTTTAGTTCAATGGTATTTATTTTCATGATTGTTAGCGGAGTTTTAATTTACGCGCTATTTGTCCGGCAAGATATTCAATATAATTCTTTAAATTCCGATTTAAAAGATACTCAAGGTAAAATAAATGAGATTACAAATAATTTAATGCAGACAAAAGAAGCCATAACGAGCTTGGATGAATCTCTAAAATTACAAATGGAAGAATTGAAAGCACAAACCAGCGAAGATTTCTCTGCTGTTGTCGAAGATTCAATAAAATCAGTTGTAACAATAAGAACAGATACAAGTCAGGGAACCGGATTCATAGTTAATAATGAAGGATATTTAGTGACAAACGCGCACGTTTTAGTTGGAGGAAAAAACGTAAATGCAATAACTTATAATCAGGAAATTATAAATGCAGAATTGATTGGATATGATGGAGAATTAGATATCGCGTTGTTGAAAATATCTGGTGAATACAGCGCGCTGACACTTGCTAATTCCGACAACGTTCAAATTGGAGAAAAAGTAATTGCAATCGGAAATCCTCTCGGACTGCAATTTTCTGTCTCGGAAGGAATTGTTTCAGCAGTTAAAAGACCAGGCCTAACTGACATGAAAGTATACATACAAACTGACGCGGCTTTAAATCCAGGAAATTCCGGAGGACCTTTAATAAATAAACAAGGGGAAGTAATAGGAATAAATAATTTCAAGGTTGGCGGAGGAGAAAGTTTGGGATTTGCCCTAGAATCAAATAAAATAAAAGAAGCAATAAATAAGATTTCACAAACAGCATTGCAAAGAGATTTGGTGTAAGATTTATTAAATTAATTTTATTACCTAAGACGATCACATCAAGATAAAAGGGATAAACATTTATAAATAAACTGCTTTGGTATTAGCATGAAAAATCTATTAAGATATCTCACATCAACTGCTCTTGGAGTTGGATTGCTATTCAACATCGCAAAAGCAGAAACATTATTAGTTCCTTCTCAATATTCCACAATTCAATCAGCCATCGATGCTTCTCACAACGGAGACGAAATAATTGTTCAGCCGGGAAGATATATAGAAAATATAAATTTTAAAGGAAGAAATATTGTTTTGAGATCTGTAAATCCATTAGATTCAAATGTAATTGCCAATTCAGTTATTTCTGGGGGAGTCACATTTACTAGTAATGAAGGACCAATAGATAATTTTAATGGGATTGCAATAAATGGAACTCATCCAGTGTCTGTTGCAATCGGCGACGCTGATAACGACGGAAAAAATGAGATTGTTACTGCTAATCAATCTTCAGATGATATCTCCTTCCTTCGCTGGAATGGAATCGGATTCGATTCACCAAGAAATATATTTGCAGGATCTAAGCCAACAACAGTTGTAATTGCCGACGCTGATAACGACGGAAAAAATGAGATTGTTACTGCAAATTATACTGGAAATAATGTTTCTCTGCTTCGCTGGAATGGAACTGGTTTTGATTCTCCCGTTACTTTTCCAACAAATAATTATCCATATTCAGTTGCAGTAGGAGATTTAAACAATGATGATAAAAATGATATAGTTACTGCGCATACTGTTGCTGGAACAATTTCTTTACTTTTATGGAATGGAACTGGTTTTAATTCATATATTAGTATGAAAGCGGGAGATTATTCAGAGGGGTTGGTAATTGCCGATGCTAATAACGACGGATATAATGATGTTGTTGTAGCAAATTCTGCTCATGACTATATGGTACCACGTGCTGTGGTGTCAAATATTTCTTTATTTAAAGGGAACGGAACTAATTTAGATGCACAAATTCAATTATCTGCAGGACATCATATAGATTCTGTAGCCGTTGGAGATGCTGACAATGATGGAGATAATGATATAGTTTGCACTAATAGAAATGACAACAATATTTCTTTACTTAGATGGAATGGAATTGGTTTTGATTCTCCTGTTAATTTTTCAACAGGAACTTATCCAATGTCGGTTGCAATTGGCGACGCTGACAATGACCAATATAATGATATTGTAACTGCAAATTCAACATCAAATAATATTTCCTTTCTTCGATGGAATGAAACTGGATTTGATTCTCCATTAAATATACCAGTGGGAACTACTCCTGTTTCAGTTGCAATTGGTGATGCAAATAATGATGGATATAACGAAATAATTACAGCCAATGCAAATTCAAATAATATTTCCTTAATTTATGTGAATAGACTAATTCCTACTCCAACTCCCGATCTAACAAAAACATGTACTCTTGAGGGATTTACAATTTCAGAAAGTTCACGCGGAATTTTATGCCAAAATTCTTCTCCAACAATCAGTTATTGTAATGTAACAAATAATACTCATTATGGACAAAGCGCTTACGTTCAACTAATACGACTTCCCCTAGGAGGAACATATATTGCAGTTCCTCATCCAGCCGAACCGACTTACGGCGGAGGAATTTTTGCAGAAAATTCATCAATGATAATTAAAAATTGTACTATTCAAAATAATTACATTAAAGCTGGAAATGGATACTATTTTAATCTTTATGGTTTTGATCAATTATTACTTCCTCCAAAAAATGCATATGGTGGTGGTTTATATTTTGTCAATTCCAAACCAATCATTTCTAACACTATAATCAAATCAAATGTTTGTATAGGTGGTACATTTGAAAATTATGATAGTCAAGGAATTGGTTTTGGAAGTGGCATCTATGCAAAAGATTCTACAATTACCCTCGAAAATTGTATTATTAATGAGAACCAGGCTACTGGAGGGAATGGACAAGGATGGGGGCTTTTTTTTGACAATTCCGATGGAAAAATAATTAACTGCAGTGTTTCAAAAAATAAGGGCGGCAGTGGAATAATTTATGGTTTCAACGGTGAAATAAAAAATAACATCATTTGGGCAAATAACGGAGATCAAATTGCAGGAAGTGTTACTCCCTCATATTCCAATATTCAAAATTGGACACAAGGCGGAGAAGGAAATATTTCTTCAGACCCACAATTTGTTGATTCCACAAATAATAATTTTCATCTTAAACCAACATCACCCTGCATTGATGCAGGAACAACAATTGAAGATTTGTTGTATGATTTTGAAGGTGACTCAAGGCCGTATGGAGAAGCATTCGATATTGGAGCTGATGAATATATCCCAAAAAGAAATGCTGTTGAGAATTGGAATCTATATGAATAATAATTTTATAAACAAAAGAAGAATCAATATAAAATGAAGAGAAATACTGACATAAATCGTCGTGGTCACTTTCCTTGTAACATATCAAAATAGTTCCGACGCTGAAAAAATTTATCTTGAATCCTATCTTGCCTATGCAATTTACGACTACTTGGAAGATAATCCAAAAATAAAAAGCAAAAAATTAGAAGAAATCGCCGCAGAAAATCTCCTTCTTAAAAAAAATGGAAAAACAAAAAAATTTATAGAGAATTTAATTAAAAAGAAAGATAAAAAATTTATTAAAAAAATAAATCCATATTTGCTTCCATTCTGTCAAGAACCCTCGGAATAAATTCCGGGGCGTGTCTCGGGTTCTTGAACACCCCAAAAATTGTTTTTGCTTTCTCACGAATTAAAACATGGAGTTTACGCAAAAAACAATTTTTGATGTATAAAAGTTAATTTTAAATACAATCAATGATTAAAGTGAATATGATAAAAAACAAAAATGAAAAAGGACTGAATGTAAAAAAAGAAGAAAATTTTTCTGAATGGTATTCACAAATCTTGGACAAGGCAGAAGTAACTGACTTAAGATATTCTGTAAAGGGTTTTGTCGTTATAAGACCTTGGGGTGCTATGACAATGGAAAATATGTATAAACTTTATGAAAAGGCTCTTCAAAAAACAAATCACAAACCAACATTCTTCCCAATTGTTATTCCAGAAAAAAATTTTGAAAAAGAATCTTCTCATGTAAAAGGATTTTCACCGCAGGTATTTTGGCTGGAAAAAATAAAAGGCGAGGATAGACTTGCATTAAGACCAACGAGTGAAACAGCGATGTATCAAATGTATTCTCTCTGGATTCGTTCCTGGAGAGATTTGCCGTTAAAGATTTATCAAAGAGCAAACGTTTTTAGATATGAAACAAAAGCCACACGCCCATTAATAAGAGCGAGAGAATTTTATTGGATAGAAGCACACGACTGTTTTTCAAAAAAAGAAGAAGCAGAAGCACAAGTACAGGAAGATATTCAAACAACAGAGAAAATCATGCACAAAAAATTCGGCGTTCCTTTTCTTCCATTGAGGCGTCCAGAGTGGGATAAGTTTCCAGGAGCAGTTTACACAATTGGCTCGGATTCCTTAATGCCCGACGGAAAAATAATACAGCAGCCCTCAACTCACTTTTTAGGACAGCATTTCTCAAAAGCATTTGATGTAAAATTCAAAAATGAAAACGGAAAAGAAGAATATGTATGGCAAACCTGCTACGGCCCGGCAATATCAAGAATTCTAGCGTCTGTAATTTCAACGCACGGCGATGATTCTGGATTAGTAATGCCTTTCTGCATTTCCCCCCTCCAGGTTATAATAATTCCAATATTCAGCAAAGAAAATAAAAATGAAATATTAAAAGAATCTGAAAAAATAAAAGAACAATTGGAAAAATTAGAAATAATAACAGAAATAGATTCAACTGAAAAACGTCCGGGTGAAAAATATCACGAATGGGAACTAAAAGGGGTTCCATTCAGATTAGAAATTGGAGAAAAGGAATTGAAAGAAAAAAAATTAACTTTATATATCAGAGATACAAAAAACAAAACAAAAATTTCAATAAAAGATATCTCAAGGATAAATTTGCTAGGAGAAGAATTTGACGAGAGAATTAGGGAAAAAGCCGACAAAATTTTTGAAAATAAAATAATCTACTGCAAAAGTAAATCAGAAATAAAAAAAGCAATTGAAGATAAAAAAATTGCAAGAGTAGATTTTTGCTCAATAGAAAAAGAAGGAGAAAAATGCGCCGAGGTTATTGAAAAAGAAATTGGAGCAGAAGTTCGTGGAATTCTAGCAAATAAAAAAGAAATTCCCAAGGGCAAGTGCGTTATTTGCGGAAAGCAGGCAAAAGAAGTTGTTTATATCGGGAAAAGTTATTGAAAAATAAAAAAATAATTAATAAAGTTTACAATCTTTTTCTCTAACTTTCCAATTCATAATTACTGATTCTCCATAAAGTTCTTGTTTTGTGTATTCTTTGTCTGGCTTATCAAGATTTCCTATTAATCTTCGTGAACCCTTTTCACTTAAAAGAACTGCATCTTTTTCAGAGTCATATGTTTTGAGTATTTTTCTATACCAATGCATATGTATTCTGCACCCATTTTCTGCTTTTGGCGCACCAGTATCATGCCAATCACTTTCAAGAAATCTCCCTTCTACTAATAATTCTTCTAAGGGAGTTCCAAATTCGATATATTTATCTAAATCGTTTCTTCCTTGTTTAAGTTGAAGTACCATAAAAAGAAAGTTAGATTATTATTTATAAACTTAATGATGATGAATTACCAACAATAAATTAAATCTCCAAAAATAAAAATTTACAAAGCACACTAACAAACAGAGCATACTATTGGTATGCTTCATTCTCTTTTTTTATCAGCTAATTTTTTTCATAACTTAAAACCAAAGTCAATTCAGCCTCAAGCCTTAAAGTCTCTTCCATTAGCTGATTCAATTCTCTTTCAACCAAAATTTGTTCTGGCATTTCCATTTTTTTATTCATTATGAAATTCCTTGAATTTCGTAAGGTAGGAAATTTCTTATTTCTTTCATCATGAAGTCCTTATATTCTTTAGGACTTTGTGAGACAGAAAATTTCTTATTCCCCGTATTATCAATGAAAACCCCTTCAGAAACCTTTTCAACCTCAATCAAAAACAAACCCTCCATTCAATTCAGGTCAAAAAGGTAACTGAATTAATGTTTGGGTTTTATAATGTAGACTAAGCCAAACTTACATGCATTATCCCATGTACATCTTAGTCCAATCATACTTTCTGTAAGAACAATTTCTTTATATATTTTTCTATACTCTATTAGATAGTAAAACAAACTATTAAATTTAAGATATTATTTAAACTCTTTCTCCAATCTCTCTCTAAAAATTTCTAAGTCTTCGATTCTCACCTGCGCTCCCACTGCATCTTCGTGCCCTCCACCAGTTGCTCCATTCAAACCTTCTATCGCTTTTAAAATAAGTCCACGGACATTTTTTCCTCGAGCAGAAATATTTGCTTTAACTCCAGACATATAAACAACAATCATAATCTTCTTTGGAAATCTATAACTGAGTTCATTCGCCAAATCACTGCTGATGCTTAAATCCCCGCCATACTGAAAAAATAAAATCTTCCCGGAATTTTTCTCAATTGAAATTGCTTTTTCCATCAATTTTAAATATTTTTTATTTATCTGGTCAAATCTCAAATGCATAGTATAATTTTTGCTGTCCTCCTCCAAAACTTCATAAGGAGTTTTAACCTTTAACAAAAATCTCTGCATGTTTACAACATTCGTGACTCTATCTTTCAACGCAAAAGAAAATATTTTTGCAATCTTTCCAATTTGTGATTTGTAAAAGATGTCAAACGCCTCGCTCGAATCTACAGACAAATCGGAATATGTTTTTTTGAATTCTGAATAAAAATCCGGAACAAAATGATCAAAAATGCACCCAACAACAGCAATCCATAAATCCTCTTTTCTTTTTGTAATTTGATAACATAAATAAGTAACTGGCTCGCTACTTTTGTCGTCGTTGAAAATAGGATTATAGTAATTTACAAATTGAGGAACATTTAACGAACCTCCTGTATCATGATGGTCAATCCAGACAACGGGAATGTTCACTTTCTCAATTTCTTTCCAAAATCCGGACGAAACAACCGGTTTGTCCAAAATAAAGATATAATCTGCATTTAATTCCTCAACTTTTCTGAAATAATTTGCATCGAGTTCGGGAAAACTCCGTATGGCAACGCCCCTTCCCCTATCTAAATATCTCTGCAGCAAAAGAAAACTGCACAACCCATCAGGATCATTGTCATAAAAGAATATGGGATTCTGCGCTTTTTCAAGATGTTCCTTGATTTCCTTAATTTGTTCTTCTGTAAGCATTCAAAAGAAAAATAAGGGGAATATTAAAATGTTTGTAAAGTAAGGAGTTTATTAAAGAATTCAATTTTGTTTGACTAACTTTTTGCTGGAACCGAAGGTTCCAGAGGGTGAGCGAGCGATTCCATTTTAACTAATTTAAAAATAAATAATAAAATGAAATTGCGAGTAGGGCGATTCCATTTTAACTAATTTAAAAATAAATAATAAAATGAAATTGCGAGTAGGGCGATTCCATTTTAACTAATTTAAAAATAAATAATAAA